>JADLHE010000425.1 GCA_020848965.1 Saprospiraceae bacterium | reverse complement strand
TCGCTCTACCAAGACAAGCAGGGCACAGAAGAGGAGGGCGATACCGAAATCAGCGGCGGTAGCGATGGAGCACAGTTCACCATGAAAATCCAACGGCCCGACAACAAGTATTACCGCAACATGGCCGATGGCACCACTATCGAGTATCGGGAGTTTTTCGGGCGCTATTTCCTCATCACCGACAAGGCGAAAATGCCCGCTTGGAAAATCACGGGCGAGCAGAAAAAACTGTTAGGCTACACCTGCATGAAGGCCACGATGCAAGTGGACAGTGCGACCAACGTGGTGGCGTGGTTCACTTCGCAAATCCCCGTCGGCACTGGGCCGAGCATCCATGCGGGACTACCGGGCCTCATCCTGGAGTTCAACATGAACGGCGACCAGCGCACCATCGTTGCTTCGCAAATCGAATTCAAATCGTTGTCAAAAGGCAGCCTCGAAAAACCGAGCAAGGGCAAGGAGGTGACCGCTGAAGAATTCAAGAAAATCGAAGCGGAGAAGATGAAGGAAATGGGCATGGAAGCTGGCCCAGATGGGGGCGGTGCCGTGCGAATGATTATTCGGAATTGATGCAAAAAACAAGGGCCGACCTCGTGGCTCAGCCCTTGTTTTTCGGTTGCTTCGGTTTGCGGGTAGGCTTGGCCTTGCTGGCGGGGGGAGCCTTAGGAGAATCCAATTCTTTTTTGATGCTCAAAACTGTTTCAAGTGTTTCGCCTGTTAGAGAGGCAATTTCTTCCGGCATGTATCTTCCATCTCGAAGCAAACTGACGATGAATTTCATGGTCGCTTCTTGGATGCCTTTTTCAAGACCCTTTTCAAGACCCTTTTCAAGACCGTGTTCATGCCCCTTTTTATAAAGGCGGTCATTTTCGATTTTTCCGATTACATCTTCGATAGTTAATGGCATAGCTTCTAACGATTTAGCGGTTTGTGGCTGCAATTTACGAAAGAGGTGACATCTTTTTGCCTGCTCCGCAATTCAATTTTACTGCGAATTTGAGGGCAAAAAGGTGTCATCTCGTCTGCACCTGGTGTGATATGACACCTTTTCGCTGCAAAATTCTGCTGTAATTCAAAATTCGTGCGGACGAAAAGATGTCACCTCACACCCCACGAACCCCCATATTTTAATCACCTATAATCGAAATCTGGCGATGAAAGCGATACACCCGACTGTGTTTTTTCTCTTGTTTTTTTCCTTGAAAATGGTTGCCCAAAAAACCGCCGACCTCACCGGCCTCGTCACTGACAGCACGGGCACGGGCCTCCTTTCCGCCACCGTCGTTTTGATGGAAAAAAAGGACTCCACGCTCTCCGCTTTCGCCATCACGGAGGCTGACGGGCGGTTTTGGGTGAAAAAAATCACGCCCGGCGACTACCTGCTGCAAGTCAGCTACGTGGGCATGGAGACGCATTGGCAGCCCATGTCCGTTGCTGAAGGCAAAATAGAGGTCGGCACCATCACGCTCTTGCCTGCAGCGTCCGTCCTCAATGAGGTGGAAGTGACCGCCGACCGGGTGCCGCTGCGGATGCAGGGCGACACACTGAACTACAACGCCGCCGCCTTCAAGGTGCAGCCCGGCGCCGTCGTGGAAGACCTGCTGAAAAAGCTGCCTGGCGTGGAGGTACAGGTCGACGGGACCATCAAGGCGCAAGGCGAAACGGTGCAAAACGTCTTCGTGGACGGCAAGGAGTTCTTCGGGAACGACCCCCAGGTTGCGACGAAAAACCTGCCTGCCGACGCCGTGGAAAAGGTACAGGTTTATGACAAAAAGTCGGACATGGCCGAGTTTTCGGGCATCGAGGACGGGCGGGAGGCCAAGACCATCAACCTCGAACTGAAAGAGGACCACAAGAACGGTTATTTTGGCAACGCCACGGCGGGCGGCGGCACGGATAGCCGCTACCAGGGCCGTTTCAACCTGAACCGTTTCTCGTCGAAAAGCCAGCTCTCGGCCATCGGCATGGCGAACAACAACAACCAGGCGGGCTTCAGCTTCAACGATTATATGCAGTTCATGGGCGGGCTGGGCAGCATGATGGGCGGCGGCGGGGGGGGCGGCGGCAGCCGCAGGGTTAGCCTGTCGTTCGACTCCGGAAGCACGGGCATCCCGCTCGAAGGCGGGCAGGTGGACGGCATCCTCGCCACGGCGGCGGGCGGCCTGAACTTCAACCGGGATTTTGGGAAAAAGACCAAGCTGCAATCGAGTTATTTCATCAGCAAAATCCAGAACGACGTGGTGCGCAAGGTGGAGCGGCAGAACCTGCTCGGCGATGCCTCTTTCCTCAGCACCGAGGACGAAGACCGCACGGCGCAGAGCCTCAACCATCGCCTGAACCTCTCGCTGAAACACGAAATTGACAGCTTTCAGGACGTGTCGTTGCGGAGCAACCTCGCCTTCACCGACGCCGATTACCGGAGTGGCGGCAGCAGCCAGACCTTCGGCACGGACGGCCTGTTGGAGAACGACAACACCCGTGATTACCGCTCCGAGGGTCAACGCTTCAGCCTGACCAATTCGGCCACGTACCGCCGCCGTTTTGGGAAAAAAGGACGGGCTTTCGTAGCGGATGCTTCGCTCAATTTGGGCGACAATACGCAGGACGGACGGCTCGCTTCGCAAACGGGTTTTTATGCAACGGACACCAGTTTTTTCAACCTCGACCAGCGCCAAAGCTCCACCGACAAGGCCACGAGCTACGGCCTGAGCGCCAGCTACACCGAGCCGCTTGGCAAGGCTAAATACTTGGAAATCAATGCGTCACGGCAGAACTACGCCAATAAGTTGAGAAAGGATTTTTACGACATCTTCGCAAACGGGGAGGAACTGAACAACAGCCTGAGCAACCGCTTCGACCGAGGCTACACCTACGACAGGGCGGGCACCAACCTCATGGTCAACCGCAAGAAATGGAACTTGACGGGTGGCACTGCCCTCCAACGTTCCACCCTCAAAGGCCAACAGCAGGGCGATTTTGAGCCGGTGAAACGAAGTTACACGAGACTGTTGCCCAGCCTGTTTTTCGACTATGAAATGGGCGTCGGGAAGAACCTCAACTTCGAATACCAGACCAACCTGCGGGAGCCATCGCCGGAGCAGTTGCAGCCGCTGGTGGACAACTCCGACCCGTTGAACCTGTACGTCGGCAACCCCGGCCTACAACCCGAATACGCCCACACTTTGCATGGCCATTTCATGCGCTTCGACCAGTTCACGTTCACCAGTTTCTTCGCCAACATTGAGGCGGAGTATGTGAAAGACCGCATCACCAACGCCAGTTCGGTGGACTCGCTGCTGCGCCGCACCGTGCGCCCCGTGAACGTGAAGAACGACCGTACCCTGAGCGGCTTCATGGATTTCAGCACGCCCATCCGTCCCCTGAAAATCACGGTGCGGCTTGGCCTCAACAGCCGTTGGAATCGGGGCCTGCTATTCGTGAACGACCTCGAAAACAGCACGACCCGCACCACGCACAGCTTAGACCTCTCGTTCAGCAACCGCAAAAAGGCGTTCTTCGACGCCACCATCGGCGCACGGCTTATCCACAACCGAACGACCTATTCCGAGGCCGAGGCGCTGAACCAGACCTACCTGAACCAGCGCTATTACGCCGAGGCGACGGTTTATCCGAACAAAAAATGGGAATTTGCCAGCAAGTTCCGCTACTCAGTCTATTCCAACGAGAACTTCGGTGGCCAGCAAGTGGTGCCGCTCTGGGAGGCCAGTATTTCGAGGTATTTGCTGAAAAACAACCGTGGCAAGCTGACCCTCTCCGCCTTCGACATCCTGAACAAAAACCTCGGCATCCGCCGCAACAGCGAGCTGAACTACTTGGAGCAGCAGCGCATCAATACCCTGCAACGCTTTGTGATGCTGACGTTTGCGTATTCGATTCAGGGGTTTGGGAAGGAAGGGGGGATTACGATTGATGTGCGGGGGAGGGAGGAGTAAAGGGATTTAATTGGACAATATGGCGACCTAATTTATTTGCCCGATAACTAACTATTTATTCAGCTTTCATCCTTATTGGGGAATAAATAGATTTTTTCCACAAAGCCCATGTCCCACAAT
>JADLHE010000424.1 GCA_020848965.1 Saprospiraceae bacterium | reverse complement strand
TCTTGAAGGTACCAACCAGCGTATAAGCCCGCCGCCCCAGCCCCTACGATAATGACCGAATAATCCTTGAACTTGTTGACGGTCTCAATTTCTGGAGGTGTTCCATCGTCATCCTTGTTACCACAAGAACTCAGGAATGATTGAAGGAGGAGTGCGCTGGGCAAGGAGTAGCCCATTTGCTGGAGGAACTTGCGTCGTTTCATGGTTATAATTTTGTAAAGCCAGCCAAAGTTAGCTGAAATCCTTTGTTTTATATTGGGAAATGGGGCTAAGTCCGTAAAATCCCTGACAATAGTGATTAGTCCTCCTGTCCTGGGGTTTTGAAAAAATGGCCTTTCTTGTCAAGGTTATCAAATCTTTTGATGTCAACGTCTTCGTCCAAGCCTCCAAAACCCACTAAATATTTTGCCATTTGCTGCGCAAAAAATGGCCCCATCAAAGCCCCTTTTGTTCCCAATCCATTGAATATAAACAAGTTATGAAACTCAGAATGCCTTCCAAGTAGGGGCCTAACATCCGCCACCGTGGGTCGAATACCCGCCTCATGACTGATGATTTCGTAGGAGACCTTTACTGTTTTGTCCAGCTCATTTATCAGGTATTTTCTAGCGTAATCGCTTGGGTTGGGGCCATCGTATTCGTAACGGCTTGTGGCCCCCACCCAGTAAATTCCATTGCCCATCGGGATGAGAAAAAGATTGTGTTTCAGAATTTGCTCGAAATTCAGTTCATGAAAGCGAACCAGCAAAAGCTCCCCTTTGGTGGGCAAAAATGGCAAGTGGTTGAAAAAAGGGTTCTCAGTGGCTTTTGCGCCTTCGCAAAAAATCATCTTTTCAGCACTTAGGTCTCGGTAATTTATTCGGTCATTTTCAAACCTAAGTTGCTGATAATCAAATATTTCATTAAAATACAAACCTTGATTAACTAGCTGCTCTTTCCATTTTTCAATCAACAATGGTAAAGCAATTTGCGCCGCCCCTCTCAATTCCCCCCAACCGTGTGGTTCATGGATTTTGTCCTTGATTTCTCCGATTGACGGTTCGTCAAATAAATAGGCTTGGAATTCAGGAAAACTGCTCCTTCTCAACCATTCGTTTTCTTCAAAAGTATTGTGCAAGGCCCGGTGAATGGTCTGGTCTTTCCAAAGCGCTATGCTCAATTTTAATTCAAGTGCCTCGTAAGTTTGTCTTGCAAAACCGACCAATTCTTCAAATCGCCAGCTTTTTGCAATACGCCTTCCTGTCACTGGATTGATAAGCCCAGCAGCAATATGAGAGGTACGGCCCTGTATCGGGTAATCAATTACCGCAACACGTTGGTTTTCAAGCAATAGGAAATAAGACAGTAAAGTGCCTGCCAAGCCTTGGCCAACTATGATGCAGTCGAAATCATTTGAGGAAGCCAAATTTAAAGGATTGATTTTCACAGGTTTTGCAGTTCTTCCCTGATTTTCTTGGGCAAGCTCGCAACTACCAAATCATAGGAATGGTCAATCAATTGCTTGATGAACTTGTCATCCAAACCCGCTTCGCATTTCACGGTGTTCCAATGTTGTTTGTTCATGTGATAGCCGGGCAGGATGTCTTCTGGGTGTTCTTCCCTCAACTCAATGGCCCATTCGGGTTTGCACTTCAAGTTCACGCTGCAATCCAATTCGTCGAGGCCCGTCAGTGCGAACATTTTGCCCAAGACCTTAAAAACAAGGGTTTGTTCCCCGAAAGGGAAGGTCTCTTCTACTGCTTTTTTTGATAAACAATAATTGCGAAGCGCTTCTATATTCATTTCAAATCTAGTTTTTCCAACAAATCGGGCCGCCGTTCCTCGGTTCGGCGCAGTGCCTCTTCGGTTCGCCACTCTTCAATTTTGGCAAAATTGCCGGACATGAGCACATCAGGGACTTTCCAGCCACGAAACTCAGCAGGCCGGGTATAGACGGGTGGCGCCAATAGCCCATCTTGAAAAGAGTCGAAAAGTGCAGAAGTTTCATCCCCCAACACCCCCGGAAGTAGCCGCCCAATGGCATCCACCAAAACAGCGGCAGGCAACTCCCCACCTGATAATACAAAGTCGCCAATCGAGATTTCGAGGGTCACGAAATGCTCCCGCACCCGCTCGTCAATGCCCTTGTAATGACCGCAAATCAGGAGCAGGTTGCCCTTCAACGAAAGTTGGTTGGCCATACCTTGGTTCAGTCGCTTCCCATCGGGTGTTAGGTAGATGATTTCATCAAAATGCCGCTCCGATTGCAGCTTTTCAATGCAATCCACCAATGGCTCGGCCATCATCACCATGCCTGCCCCGCCCCCGAACTGGTAATCGTCCACTTGTTGGTGGCGGCCAAAGCCATACTGCCGGAGGTCGTGTATTTCCACTTTTAGCAAGCCTTTTTCTTGCGCTCGCTTCATGATGCTGTGCTCAAATGGGCTGGCCAAAAGTTCAGGATGTACGGTAATGATGTCTATGTGCATTTTCGATGGAATAGCTGCGCTGAATTGTGAGTGGCAAGGGCAAAAATAACAAAAGGTGGCTCCTCCAACGAGAAACCACCTTTTGACAAGGTGAAAACCAGGCCTTATTTTTCGATGCTGATAAGTTCTACCTCAAAAATCAAGGTTGAGTAAGGGCCGATATTTGCACCAGCACCACGCTCACCGTAAGCGAGGTTGTATGGTATAAACAGCTTCCATTTGGAGCCTGTCTTCATCAATTGAAGCGCTTCAACCCAGCCTTTTATGACGCCAGTAACCGGGAAAACAATGGGTTCTCCACGTTTCACGGAGCTATCGAAAACGGTTCCATCAATCAAAGTGCCCGTGTAATGGACTTTCACCTTGTCGGTCGTTTTAGGCATTTCGCCAGCACCCTCCACCAATACTTCATACTGAAGACCACTTGGTAGGGTCACAACGCCTTTGCGTTTGCCATTTTCTTCCAAGAATTTCTTGCCAACGGCCTGTTTTTCACGCACTTGGTACTCTGTCACAAGTTTGTTGGCGGTATTGAAATCCATTTTTGTCTCTTTTCCGGCAACGGCAGCCTGAAGTGCTTTGTCAAACATCGCATAATCAATATTGGTCATGTTCTGTTTATTTAAGTTCTGACCCTTCACTACGCACATTGCATAGCTGATGGAATCTTTTTGCGTCTTAAGATATTGGGCT
>JADLHE010000423.1 GCA_020848965.1 Saprospiraceae bacterium | reverse complement strand
AGGGCGAGCCGTTGCCACGCTCCATATTACGGCAGGCGCACCATTGTGCTTCGGGGGCCACGCCAATTTCGTTTTCCCCGTCCAAGCCAATCATAGTGCCCATCGTGTGCGTGCCGTGGCTGTTGTCGTCGCAAGGCACGGTCAAATCAAGGCCGCAAGGGTTGTCGGGGCTGCCGCTGAGTGGGCTGATGGAATGGATGGCATCGTGCCAGTTGTAATCATGGTCGGCGGCATCCGTCACCGAATCGTACCCACGATAGGCGTTTTTCAGGGCAGGGTGCGACCAATCGTAGCCGGTGTCCTGTCCACCAACCACAACGCCTTGGCCACGGTAGCCCATTGCCCAGACATCGTTGGCGTTGATCATGTCAATGCCCCACTCTATCAACACTTTTTCTGAAGCTGCTGGAGCCGCCAATTTTTCCATGGGGCCTTCCATGCGGATATTGGGATTGCCTGCGAGGAGCGCCACATCGGGTCGCTGCGCAATTTGGGCAATCAGGGCTTGGTTGCCGCTTGTTTTTATGGCGTTTACGATGAAAATACTTTCAAAGGTGGCACCGTTTTGCGCCAGCAATGATTGTAGGCTGCCCTGGGTCGTGGCGGCAGTTTGGCGGAGGGTTTGATAGACGAAAATCGCTTTTTCGTCCTTGGTGCGCAGGTCGTTGGCAGCGCTCAGGTCTGCCTGTTGCGCCAGCAAAATAAGGAACTGCGCAGACTGGCCGCTGGCCGTTTTTTCGAGCAAATAGGGGTCAACTTTTTGGAGCCAATCGGGCTTGCCTTGGCCAAAGGCCATGCTGAAAAGGGCAAGAAGGGAAAGGCTGAGGACGAACTGCTTCATACGGATGGAATTTTTGATAAAACAATGAGCGCCAAAGGTACTCCTAAACTGAAAAGCAGTTGCGAATAGCTGGTTTTAGGTAAGTCAGCTTGCTTAAAATCCCGGAATATACTCGTCCTCCGACTCATCGGCGGGGGCGGCATCGCCTTTGTCTTCCCATCCTTTCGGCTCTTTTACCATATTCAGTGGAGCGCCAAAAGCCTTTATTAACTCTGCTTTGATGTGTCGTTTTTGGCTCTCGCTCCGCTCGAACATTTCCTTCACCTTGCGCTTGTTTGTCTCGTATTTGTTTTGGTCCAGCGTGCCGCTGACGAGAAAATAAAGGTTGAAAAAGCCGTTCTCTTTGGAGGGGATGGATTCTACATTTCGGTTGCCTTTTTTGAATTTGTTCGCCAAAACCTGCCCCGCATTGACCTTGATGCCGTAGTTGATGCGGTCGTCGAATGACTGCTCACCGCCGATGGTTAGGTTCATGGCGTTGTTCTGGAGGAACATCACAGGCAGGTAGAAGGTGCTGTTTTTCACTTCCAGCCAGTTTTGCATATCCTCGAAACGGACGTTGCGCAGGTCTTGTATCTTGGCATACGTGGCAAATTCGTCCAGCATTTCGAAGTTTTTCAGTTCCCCACGCCGAATGCCCACACCCGCCCAAACGTGCAGTTTGTCCATTTGAAATACGCCCGTGGAGTCCCAAAAAGCATGGATGAGCAGCTTGGCGTTCATATCGCCGGAGATGTTCTCGGCCTTTAGCACGGTCTGCCCGGCGTTGTCAGTTTGCTGAAAGAACTTTTTGACATCAATGCTTTCGCAATCCACCTTGGCTTCCAGGCGTGGCTCTTTTTCGAAAAACACCGTGCCGTCGAGTTCATAGCTGCCCTCCATGCCCGCCGCATCGCCTTTGATGCGCATGGTGGACGCTTCGAAGCTCAGTTCACCATTGAAGTCCCGCCCCTCGATCTTGTTGTAGGTAAATTCGTCCACCCGTGCATTGAAAGTGCCTTTCAGCAGGTCGGTGATGCGGTGGCGGTCTTCGTTTTTTTCCACTTTCAGCGAATCGAAAACTTCGGCTTGCACTTCGCTCTCCTTCACGGGCACGTCCGTCAGTTTTATCAGCTTCGCAATATCCATGACGGGCGAAGTGAGCTGCGCCGTGAAGTCGAGGTGGGCGTTTTCGGAGTTAAGGGAGTCGGCGAGCAGCACGGGTAGCAGGTTTTGCACGGAGCCTTGCAGGTTGATTTCACTGCCAGCGCCCTGCATTTTCAGGCCCTCAAGGGTGAGTTGATTGTCACGCAGCAACAATTTCCCTGTGTCAAAAACGAGCTTTTCCCCATTGATGTCCAAGGTTGCGTCATCGAAGACGATGTCGCCGGTCATGCTCACATTGATGATTTTGTGGATGTCCACCATATCACTGTAATAGCCTTTAAGGCTCAGGTTCTGGATTTCCATTTCGCCGCCGCCGCCCGTGATGGCGGGGTTGTTGAGCAGGCCATACGCATCCCCGACGGCAATGGCGCCATCTGCTTTGAGGTCAATTTGTGGGTCATCGAGGTCTTCCACCCTAAGGCTGAGCGTGATGAGTTGGCGGTTGAGATAGCCCTTAAAATTGCTGATTTCAAAGATGGACTGTTGGTTGTTGTGGCCTTCGCCATTGGTGAAATGGGCATCGAAGGACACATCCTTGAACGGTTCGGAAAGTCGGGGGCTGGATAGTTTCCCATCATCGAGACCGAACTCAAAATTGATGGATGGCCGCTCCGAGGCGTTCAGCTTCCCTTTTACGAGGGCCGCAAACTTGAACCGCCCCGTACTACTGAAATCGCCGAAGGCGCTTAAAAACTGTGCTGGCATCAAAGCAATGACCGACTCCAGACTGGCGTCCTCAGCGGCTACTTTCAGGTCAAAATCGGTAGATTTTTCCTTGCTCTGAATAAAGCCCTTCACGTTGAAGGCATTCTCCTCCACCAAAACCCGAACGTCTTCAAAACTGTATTTCCCTTTGTTCAAATCCACGGAAATGACGGCGTCATAGCCCCATTTTTTACCTTCAAAATAGCGCACATCGTCGAGGTCAATAAAATTGGAAGCCAATGTAGCCTTGCTTTTCAAATCGAATTTTTTCTCCGAAAACAAGCCGGAAAACGTGGCAGATTCCACTTGGGTCATCATGTCTTGTCGCAGCTTATCGTCTTGGTAAATCAGCTCCATCCGCTCCAACCGGGCGTTTTCGAGGGCGATATTGAATTTGCTTTCCTCACTGGATTTGGAAGGCTTGAATATGTCGTAGTTCGCCTTACCCGCTTTGTTGACGTGCACTTTCAGCGCCCCATCGCTCACCGACACGCTGTGTATCTTCACCTGCGATTCGAAAAGGCTCAAAAGCCGGAAATTGAAAGCTACCTCCTGCGCTTCGAGCAAGGGAGCTTTGTCGAGGCCCATCAGTTTGACATCCCGCAAACTGGCCGTTGCATTGGGAAAATTGCGGAGCAAGGATAGGTCGAAGCTGCCCACTTTCAATTCCGTTTTCAGTTGTTTGTTGATTTGGGAAATCAATTTTTTACCCACGGCCTCTTGGAAAAACGCCGCAATGACCACCGCTGCTACGACAACGAGCAGCACCGTGGCAACAAGCCCTACCAAGCTCCTTTTGACATGTCTATTCATAGGTTGAATGCCTTTTTACTAGTTCGGATGAAATCAAGTGCTAATGTAAAGCAAAGCTACGGGGCGAGTGTTCGGTGGACGGGACAAAATATTTTTAATTTTTTTTGATTGATGTTTTGATGTTTAAAAAACGTGCATATATTTGCACCCGCTTTTGAAGAAAAGCAAAAAACGAAAAGGGCGCATAGCTCAGCTGGTTCAGAGCATCTGCCTTACAAGCAGAGGGTCCGCGGTTCGAATCCGTGTGCGCCCACCCAATTCAGAAGCCTTCAAGGATGATTTCCTTGGAGGCTTTTTTGTTTTGCGCAATCTTATACCTCCCCCACACGTTTAAAAAAAAGAAGCCCGGCAGCATTGCTTGCCGGGCTTCAGTGTTCATAGTCTTGTCTTTATTTTGCAGAATTACGCTATGCTGGATTTTAGGAGCTTTGATTCAAGGGATAACAATAGTGGGTACACTAAATGTCTTTTGGATGGGGTGCTTCTAATTTGGTAGTTTTGTCGGGAAATACAGAGTGGCCTTATGACGCAGACATGCAGACTAAGTAACGCAATTTTATCACACACATATTCAAACCTTTGAAATCCAATTATTTATGGAAAAAATTAAAATTCTCTGGGCAGACGACGAGATTGATTTGCTGAAGCCGCAGCTGCTCTTTCTGGAAAAAAAAGGCTACGAAGTTGTTACGGTTACGAATGGCCACGATGCCCTTGACGAGGTGAATGCCAACAACGACCTGGATGTGGTCTTTTTGGACGAGAGCATGCCCGGCATGACTGGCCTGGAAACCCTCGCTAAAATCAAAGAGAACAACCCGCTCTTGCCAGTGGTGATGATT
>JADLHE010000422.1 GCA_020848965.1 Saprospiraceae bacterium | reverse complement strand
TTACCCCCCTGGTAAACGAAGGCATTTTGAAAAAAACACTATTCACCCTGCTTTTGCTGCCCATTTTGGCAGCCTGCACATTTGGCCAGCGTGCCGCTAAGGTCACTGCTTGGGTGGACCTCCAATCCTCCGACGGCAACGCCATCATCTCCACTTGGTGCCAAAATCACAGTTCTTCCCCACTGCATCTTCGGTACAAAGCACTGCTAATCAACAAGGACACGCTCGTAAAAGAAGGCAAGACCTTGGCCATTCCCGACCAACCCAACCTGCTCTTGAACGCTGGTTTTTTGGTGCAAGGAGGGCAATTTGATGCTGTGCAACTCTTCATTTTCAAGGGTGAAGAATTGGTTGCAACCGCCCAAGCCATTGGCCCAAAACAAGCGGTGCAAAACAAGGAAGAAAATATTGTACGCTCCCCAACATCCGACCGACTGAATGTGGACGATATTGAAATAGAAGGCTTGGTGTTGGACGAAACCCGTTCAAAACTAGCCCATGATTTTTACGAGCTGTTTTATGGAAGCTGGCGGGTGGTCGAAGAAGATATCAAAACCAATTATTCCATCGCAATCAGGGAGCAGCCCTCTCTAGTAGGCAATGGTTCGAGGGTCTCTGTTGAATTGGATGGCAACGAATTAACCATGCTCAACCTTCAGCCAAGGCTCGAACTGCTCGAATCGCTCTCCGTGCAATTGGTTGAAATGCTGTACAACCAAATTACCAATCCAGAGTCGGCCTACCAGGAAATCAATGCGGACGACATCTCTGGCAGCGGTATTTACTAGACAAAAAACATAGCCATGAAAAATACACTACAATTCCTGTTTGCTGCGGCAATGATTTTCCTTGCTTCGCAATTGGCAGCCCAAGACTTGGTCTATAAACCCAAGAACCCTGCTTTTGGCGGGGATACTTTCAACTACAATTGGCTCTTGAGTTCGGCACAGGTGCAGGACCTCACTTCGGATACCCGCACCAAAACCACATCCTCTCGCAACTCCGTGGACGCCTTTGCCAGCAACCTGAACAACCTGCTCTTGAGCCAGATTTCGAGGCAATTGATTTCTGACCAATTCGGGGAAAATGGTTTGCAGGATGGAACCTATACCCTCGGCAATTTCCAAGTGGACGTTGCCACCACTTTGGATGGCTTGACCATCACCATTTTCGACCAGGCTCAAGGCGAAAGCACCCAAATCGTAATTCCGTTTTTCTAAAAAATACAAAGCCAAAACCTGCACACTTCACACGCTAAAAATTGACGTCCCCCTTTTATCCCTCTGTTTAGAACACCTGTTAAAGTTGGGAGGTTTGTGCTTCCCAACGCAGGCTATTCTTTTATTTGATTCGCTTCCCCCTGCATTTTTTCAACCGAAGCTGATACATTATGGACAAATTTTACCGCTGGCTGCGCCAATTGGCGATTATCTCATCCACTTGCCTGATTACTGGCTGTGGCTCCTATCTTTATCAGCCGATACAACAAACCCAGGCAAGGCTCGGCGAAGAAACCCAAAGCACGCTCGACCTTAGGAGCTTGCCCGCACCAAAGGAAAAAATCGTGGTGGCCGTTTACAAATTCCGTGACCAAACCGGCCAGTACAAGCCCACCGAAAACGGTTCGAGTTGGAGCACCGCAGTCACGCAAGGAGCAACCAATATCCTCATCAAAGCATTGGACGATTCGGGTTGGTTTGTGCCCATTGAGCGGGAAAATGTGGGCAACCTCCTCAATGAGCGCAAAATCATCCGAAGCAGTCGGGCACAGTACAACAACCAAAGCGGTGAGGGGCAAGACAACCTACTGCCGCCACTGCTCTATGCGGGCGTCATTTTGGAGGGCGGCATTGTGAGCTACGATGCCAACGTGATTACAGGCGGGGCGGGCCTTCGATATTTTGGTGTGGGTGGCAGCAGCCAGTACCGCCAAGACCGGGTGACGGTTTATCTCCGGGCAGTTTCGGCCAGCAACGGCAAAATCCTCAAAACGGTTTACACTTCCAAGACCATACTTTCCCAGCAGTTGGATGGTGGCATGTTCCAATTTGTGAAATACAAGCGGTTGTTGGAAGTGGAAACTGGCTTTACTTATAATGAACCCTCGGAAATAGCGGTGTCAGAAGCCATTGAAAAAGCAGTGATGAGCCTCGTGATTGAAGGGATTGACGGTGATTTATGGGCACCCGCTGAGGCAAGAATGGTGGCAGAATCCCCCATTAAAGAGTACAAGAAGGAGAAGGAAATGATCGCCAAAACAGATATTTTTGGCAAACGCATTGACAACCGCCGAGGCATCGGGGCGTTCCAAGTAGGAGCTGCAAGCCTGCTTTATCAAGGTGACTATCCGAATGCACTGCTGAAAACTGGCATTGACTTCGGTCTTGAAGTAAACCCCAAGCCCGCCGTTGGCATTGCATTCAATGCGGGCCTAAATGCACTTGCCACCAAGAAATTCTATTCGTCCAAGGTCAGTTATTTCGATTTCACGGCCAAATACCGACTCTTCCCCTACGACCAATTCACGCCAATTCTTTTTGGAGGCTTTGGTTTTTTGACGGAAAACCAAGCTTCAAGATTTGATTTCAGCTCGCCCATTTACCCGAAAGTCCATATCGGCGGAGGCTTTGAAGTGTTGGTCAACGACGCAACGGGTATCCGCTTCAGCGCCGACTACAATTACCTTTTCAATGACCGCCTCGACCAAATAGAACAAGGGAAATACAACGATTTCTACTGGCGTGGGAATATTGGCGTGAATTTTTACTTTGGAAGGAAAGTAGAAGGGGCAAGGAAGTTTGAAACCGAAAAGAAAAGAGACCCCGGCTTCTGATTTTTGAGAATTCGATTCCATTTGGTGTTCTGAACAGTCGGGAAGTTTTTTTCCCTGACCAAAACTAATCAAGAATGAACCTTTTTATATCCATAACAAAGTGCGTTAAATTGGCTTGCATCGCCATCATGGCTTCGCTTCTGGCCTTTTCCTGCACGGAAGACACCATAAAGCCGGACGTGTTCGGTTCGCTGAGCGGTCAAGTACTGATTGAAGGCACGAGCATTCCCGTAGCTGACGCCATCGTTTCCACCAACCCACCTACCAGTCAAGTGCTAACCGATGCCACTGGACGCTTTGTTTTTGATGAAATCGAAACGGGGACCTACGCTATTCGGGCGGAAAAAACAGGGCTTAGCTCGGCTTCAGAAACCGTCACCATTGTAGAAGACAAAGAGAGCGCCGTCATCATTTCCATGAGCGAAAAAACGGTGGAAAACACGCCCCCAACTGCGCCGGAAGCCATACAGCCATTGAGCGGAGCCACCAATCTCGGAACCACTATTTTGTTGAAATGGACTTCAACGGATGCCGATGAGGACACCCTTAGCTTCGATGTTTATACCTACCACTCGGCCCAAGGCGCTGGCCTGCTTGTTGCCGAAGGCATCACTGACACTACTTTTCAATTGACCAACGTCAAATACGGAACTACCTGCTTTTGGCAAGTGGTGGCAAATGATGGTGAAAATGAACCAGTTTTCAGCGAAGTCTGGGGTTTTACAACGCAAGATTTCCCTGCGCATCCTTTTGTTTTTGCTAAAATTGCCAACGGGAAATTCGATGTTTTTGCTGCGCAAAATGCAAACGTCAACACGCCAATTTATCAACTTTCCAATCTGCCGGGAAGCAGTTTCCGCCCACGCATCAGCCCGCTGGGCGACAAGGTGGCTTTCTTGAACAACAATTTCATCAACACCCAAATCTATGTGATGAAACGGGACGGCACCGACCCCGAACTTGTGCCAACGACCGTTCCCATTGATGGCAGCGATATGTTTCAACTGGATTTTTGTTGGTCGCCGGACGGCACCAAACTCTTGTTTATGAACAAAAATCGGCTTTACAAGACCAATTTGGACGGCAGCGGCCTTGCCTTGTTTGCCGAATTGCCAGTGGGAGAAGAATTTGTGGAAGTGGACTGGGCACCCGTCACCAATAAGATAGCAGCTCGGACAGTGGGGAATCAGCCATATATCGGGAAGATTCTACTTTATAGCGAATCGGGCACACTGGAGCAGACCCTCGTGGCTGATTTGCCCGGCAATATTGGCGGCCCGGCTTTCAGCGTGGATGGAAGCTCCATTCTTTACACCCACGACATTGATGGCTTGGAAACTTCGGACGGTCGGCAATTAAATGCACATATTTTCCTGAAAAACATTGCTTCTGGCACCACGACCGACCTTTCGGTTGACAAACCAGCTGGCTTCAACGACCTTGACCCAAAGTTTTCGCCAAATGGCGCTCAAGTCATTTTCGTTGAAACGAGCAATGCCCCCAACTCACCTAAAAACATAAGCTTGATGAATGGCATGGGCCAAGGCCGATTGACGATGTTCCAAAATGCAGAAATGCCTGATTGGAAGTGATGCCGTAGCCCGGTCTGGCAGACCGTGTTACCTGACTTCCCATTCATGCACCCCAACACTGACGCCGTCTTGCCCGACAATTTCCAAGCGCAACGCCGTGGTTTTCACAGGCTCGAACTGCACTTCCGACCAGCCGTCCTTCACGATTTGCCAGCCTTCGTGGGAATAGCATTTCTTCCATTCGCCGTTCTCCAAGTATTTGATAACGAACGACTTAGGCACTCGGCAGCCACCACCCGATGATTCATCGTCGAACCAATAGATGCGGGCAGTACCAACTTGCTCCTCTTTTTCAAAATCGCATTGTAGCCATTCCGAGCTGCCAAAATGCGGCCACCAATGGATGAAAGGGTTCTCTTGGTCGTTGGAATGCTTGGGTATCCATTGGTCAGCAACGGAATTTAGTTCCCCTTTAAATCCTTCGGAGGCGCTCAATTTGCTCCTTGCTGCTAGGGTTGGCTGTGCCAATGGACGGGTGCTCCGCAAATCGTTGGGGAGCCAAACGAGCATATTGTCCTTGCCCCGGTTTGCCCAAGCAAAATATGGGATGGCTTTCAATTTGATGGGGCTAAGTTCACCTTGGTCTGGCGCAGTCTTTTTGTTCACCAAAGAACCTGCGAAGCTGATGGTCTGCACCCCGCCCAGCAGATTGGACTCAAATTGTGAAGCAAACTCCGCATCTTTTGGCACGTAGGCACTCAAAATCCGCTCATCTGTTTGGTCCTTTCCTTCGAGGCAATAAATGAGCGGTCCCCGTTGCAGGGCATAGCGGTCAGCCGTCGCCTCTATTTTGGAATTGCCCTTCACTTGCTGAATGGGCATCGGCAAAATCAGCGAAACGGAATCGCCCAGCTTCCATTTCCGTTCGATGGTCATATAACCGTCCTTGATGCCACCCAGTATTTTCTTGCCGTTGAGCATCACCTGAACCTGGCTGCCATCATGGTTGGCGAAGCCATAAAGGTCATAAGGTACTGCATCGCCTTGCGCCCAACCGGGCACCCGCATCCGCAGCGTGAAAGTATTGGGCTTTTCAGGCTCAATGGCAATATTGATTTTGCCATCGTAGGGGTAGTCGGTTTGCTGCGCAATGCGCACTTTCACCTCTTGACCTTTGCTATTGATATTGGTAACGGTAGTCTCGCTGGAAGCGTATAGGTTTACAAAGACCTCATTGCCACGTTTTGCATACAAATAACCGGGGATGGATGGGAAAAACCGGGAAACATTGCTGGGACAGCAAGCGCATTGGAACCAAGGGCTGCGCTCCACGTTTTTGCGGCTTTCGAGCGGGTTTGGGTAGAAAAAGCGGTCGCCAGTGAGGGAGAGGCCCGCATTCAGTGCATTGTAAAGCGTACGCTCCATCACGTCAATGTATTTGCTGTCGCCCGTGAGTTGGAACATGCGCTGGTTCCAATAAACAAAGGCAATGGAAGAGCAAGTTTCGCAATAAGCTGAGTAGTTGGGGAGGTCATAAGGCTTGCTGAAGCCCTCGTTGGAGCCACTGCTGCCAATGCCGCCCGTCACGTACATTTTACGGCCAACCACGTCTTCCCAAAGAGCGTTCAAGGCGGGGATGTATTCTTGGCTGCCCGTCAGAGCAGCCACCTCGGCCATGCTGGCGTACATATAGCAGGCCCGCACGGCGTGGCCCACGATTTCCTTTTGCTCAGTTACTTTCTTGTGGTTTTGGTTGTATTCTTCATTGGCGTAGCCACGCACATCGAGGAAGAATTTAGCGAGGTTCAAATAGCGTTTTTCACCCGTCACGAGATAGAGCTTTGCCAAGCCCAATTCGATTTCTTGGTGCCCGGTTGCTTGCTGGAGTTTGCCTTTTTCCCAACCAAAATTCTTGTCAACAAGATCGGCGCTTTTGATGGCAATATCGAGCAGACTGCGCTTACCGGTAGCAAGGAAATGAGCCGCAGCAGCCTCGTACAAGTGGCCTAAGTTATAAGTTTCATGGCTGTGTTTATCCTCGTAAACCCAGCGCTTATCGGTGCCTTTATAGTAGTCGCCCGTTACCTCCTTTTTGGTCACGCCAGCGGCTTTTTCCCGTTCATTGATGGTGCGCCAAGTGTAGAGGTAACCATCGGGTTCTTGCGCCTGCTTTATTTTCTCAATCAGGCCATCCACATAGGCATCCAATTTAGGGTCAGGCTGAACCTGCATGGAATAAGCTGCGCCTTCAATTATTTTATAAACATCGGAATCATCAAAGCCATAAACCCCACAGAATGAACCATTTGCATTGCCTGCGGCAATATCGAAGTTCTTCACCCGGCCTGATTCCTCGCATTGACCGAAGGTGTAGGGAAGTGTCACGTTTTTCACGGTTTCCAGCCGGGGTGCCCAGAAATGGTCGTTTATTTTCACCTGCGTGAAAGGCACGGGCTGAATAGGGTATTGTGGTTTTTCTGACTGCGCCCATGCAGCGCAAGCGAGTAGCATTACATTAAGAAGAAACTTGAATTTCATAGATGTTCGGAATTGACAAGCTTTAGTGGCATTCTGGGATTCGAAAGTCGAGGGCCAAAAGTAATTCTTGGCGATGAAGTCAAGGCAAAAAGCTTCATTTTTAACGAAATCCAAGATATCAGCAATTAATTTTTTGTTTTAGCAAACGAAATCCCAGATTTACCCGTCTATTGCATCAAACACCTAAATCATAGCATGAGAATCACGCTGTTAACCTGTATTTCCCTTATCATTTTGCAATTTCCATTGCTGGCGCAAAAGCAATCGAAATCCAGTGACGACGCCCAAACCATGCTGGGCATCAATATCACCAACACACTGGCCGGTTTTTTCAACTCCGGTGGGCAGGACGTCCCGAAAGACCCCTTCCTATTCAGCTTCAAAACCCTGAAAAACAACAAGGTATGGCGCTTTGGCATGAATGGAAATTACAACCAAAAAGACGAGGACTTGAACGGTGGCTTCCTTACCACCACCGAGTCGTCCGCCAAGCTTAGGATAGGCCGTGAATGGGTCATGCCACTGCACAAGCGTTTCGACCTCTACTACGGCTTCGACGCCGTTGGAACCTATGATTTCGAAAAAAGCAAATTCGATTTCAATAGCGGCCTACTGAGCAAGGACTATCTGATGGGCTTCGGTGCGGGGCCTTTTCTTGGGGTTTATTTCAAGCTCGGAGAACATGTCCGGTTTTCAACGGAAACCTATGCCTACGGCATTTATTACTATGGCGAGCGGCTAGACAATATAGGCTCAGGGTTGCCTGACCAAAAGAAAAGGATTAGCAATTTTTCTTTTCTGCCGGCCATGCCCAACTCCCTCTATGTTCATTTTATTTTTTGAAAAAACAGCCGAACACCTAATGAAATACCCTGTTTTCATAGCCTTACTGCTTTGCTCCGCAACCGTTTTTGCGCAGTCCGATTCTTTGAAAAACGAATGGGCGTTCCCCGAACGGTATCGGATGATTAGCCTCAATGCAACGCCGTTGCTTACGCAACTAATTCCGTTCAACCGCACAAACCCCTTGCAATCAGGCCCGTTCAACGTGGAGTTCAACCGCTTCAAAGGAAAGCGGGCCTTCCATACCAGCTTGGGCGTCTTTGTGGTGAGCGATGGCAATTTCGATGTGGTGAACAATGCCAACTTCAATTTCAGGATGGGTTCCACCAAAAGAAAAGAATTCAGTGAGCGCTGGACATTCTATCACGGCTGGGATTTTTATTTCTCACTTGGCAACCTGAATCTCATAGGCGACAATGCAAGTGATAGAGCAGTAATAGGTGTTGGACCAAGATGGAGCATTGCCTATCGGATAAAACCGCCATTCTCCATTTCCATTGAAACAGCCCTGATTTTAGGCTTGGATATCAATAACGGGGTGCCCAATCTAGAGTTTATTCCTCCCGTAGCCCTCAACATGAACTTCAACTTACCAAGAACATTTTAAGCCAAACTGTTCAAACAATGTTAAAATTGGATGATTGGCTTGAAACTTGGTTTTTAAATCATAAAATTGCAATCTCGTTTCACAAAAATTCTATACTAATGAAAAAAAATGCGCTATTCACATCGCTTTCACTGCTGCTCGCCTTCGGCTTGACCAGTTGTTTGAAAGAGCCAAAAGTGGTTGAAGCCGTTAAACTCAACCTGCCTGCCGAGCCTTATAACTATGCCAATATTGTTATGCCCGGCAATATGCAGGCAGAGTTCATGATGAACGCTCCACAGGTTTTTCCATCTATCAATGGAGGGATTGGAATTGACCCGATTGACCCTGTGTTCCCAATTGACCCGATACCTGGGTTCAACAACAACGTGGTTCAAAATCCTTCAGTAAACGACCACGGCGCAACTTTGGGTAGGGTCTTGTTCTACGATACAAAACTCTCCCTCAACAATGCGGTGGCCTGTGCTTCTTGCCACAAACAAGAAGCTGCTTTTGCCGACCCAACGGCAGGAAGCCAAGGCTTTGAGGGCAAGGTGACGCCCCGCAACTCTATGGCCATCGTGAACGTGGCGCTGAACCGCAACCTTTTCTGGGACTCTAGGGTGCAATCTGCCGTGGAACTCACCCTAAAACCCGTTCAGAACCACATCGAAATGGGTATGGAAGACCTGAGCGTTTTGGTGAAAAAACTCTCCAACACAGACTATTATCCAGATCTGTTCAACAAAGCATTCGGCAGCCATGAAATTACCGAGCAACGGATTTCTGACGCCTTGGCGCAGTTCCTTTGCAGCATGGTCTCCGTGAATAGCCGTTTTGACAGCTTCTCGAATGGCGACGTTTCTGCCTTGACAGAACTGGAACAACTTGGCATGAACGTCTTCTTCCGGGCTGACACCAAATGCAGCCAATGCCACAGCGGTGGCAACTTTATGGCTGATGACCGCCCAGGTGGTGCTTATGGCGACGATAATTCTTTCGGTGGCACAGGCGGTAACGGCCCCAAAGGTACTGCCAACAATGGCCTCGACATCGTTACCAACGACA
>JADLHE010000421.1 GCA_020848965.1 Saprospiraceae bacterium | reverse complement strand
GGCTGTAACCCCCTTATCAACCCTTATCAACCTTTATAATTAATGGCTTGGATTCGGAAATTGAAGCGTTAAATAATCAAGATTAAAGCGAATATGGCGATATGTGTTCCGAATGAATTTCACGATAGGGTTGTGCGTTGTGCGCCAATAGTTGCGGTGTACGGTACTTGGCTCGGTCGATGAGTTTTCCTGAATGAACAGGCTTTGGAAATCATTGTAAAAAATGCCCTTCCCACCATTTAACAGGAAGGAGAACATCATCAAATACTCGGTTCTGTCGCTTTTGATACCCTCTTTGTACCTGCCGAATTTCTGCAAAAAATTGCTGCGGCGCAGGTGTGGGTGGTCGCTATAGGCGTAAAACTTCTTGTAGCCCGGCTTCCAGATGCTGAATTTCATTTCCGAAAAACCATATTTCAAGTTTTTTAAAAGCGGGTAATTAAAATAAGCATAAAAACGGGCTATATCAATGTCTTCCCGCTGGTTCATAATGCTGAGTGCATCGGCCAGTTTTTCCGGAAAACTAGGTTGCGGCGCAAAATCTTCTTGAATATAAAGGGTGTAAGGTGTGCGCACGGCGTCTTGTCCTTTGTTCAGGTTGTTGGCCAAGCCCTTGTTGATGGGCGTTGTCACCAAACGGAACTTGTATTGGTGTTGCAGGTATTTCAGGTAGTTCTGGTGCTCGTTTTTACTGCAATCGTCGGAAACGATGATTTCACCGAAGCGCACGTCCATTACTTTCAAGGTGGCCAGTAAACGCTCCAGCGAACGGCTGCGATTATAGTGCGTGATGAGCAAGGTAGTGTTGTAAAAGTGATTAGTGCTTAGCGACATTATATGTTTTTTTTAGCGAGGGGCGGTGACCAGTTTAATGTTTAGGTTGATAAGGGTTTATGTGTTTGATAAGTGTTTATAAAGTTGATGAGGGTTGATGTTCAGGCCATATTTAACCCTAATGGGTTTTTTAATAATTTCTCTTGCTCCAGTGCCTTTTCCGCATCTATTTGGTCGTCGTATTGCGGAGCCAAAAATATGAGCGGAATCAGCACGCCCAGCACGATGCCCGTTGGCATTTGGCTATACACTTGGTTACCGTAGCTGGCCATGAAAATACCGCACATGGCGCTGTAAATGCCAGCAGCTTTGAACCGAAGGGCCGGGTCACGGATATTGTAAACGACATAGCCGCCCTTGCCCACAAAATAACCGAACATGAACAGGTGCAGGCAAAGCCCGACAAGGCCCGTTTCGGCCCATATTTTCACGTAATAACTATCGGTGGCCGTGTTGCCGAGCAAGCTGTATGGGGCATATTTGTACCCCCAGAAACCTGCCGCCCCGATGCCGCCGCCGAAGGGCCGGGTGGCCAGATAACGGCCAAAGGTCTTTTGGTTGTGCAGGCGCACCAGCAGGGAGGCGTCGTTGGGGTCGAAGGCGGTGCGCATCCGCCGTACCTGCTCCACGTGCTGCAAGGCCATGGTGTATTTCAGGAAGTAAAATGCTCCGCCCGCCACCAGTAGGCCAATGATGAGGATTTTGTGGTTGCGGCTGAGGAACAAGAACACCAAAATGCCGATGGCCGGCACCGCAACGGCTCCTCTCGTACCTGAAATGCCGAAGCCAACGAAGTTCAGGATGGCGCCTATAATGTAAAATGCCTTGGCTCCTTTGGAAATCGGCCCTTGCGCAATAATCCCGCACATCAGTGCAAACATGGCTTGCGAAGCACCAAACTGCCCGGCATCGCTGTAAAACGAGAACACCCGAAGCACGCCGTGCAGCATGTGGGTGAAGGCAAATCCCTCCACATACAGCCAGCGGTGCTCTGCTTCATCCACCCCGAAAATGAATTGGCGCAGGCCCCAAAGCGTGCCCAGCATGGAGAAAACACAGTTGATGACCAGCAGCTTGTCCATGTACTTTTTGTCCTGGGCCACCATGAACACCACCGCAAAGCAGAGCAGTTGGTAAAAGCCATCGCCCCGCATGGCGTAAAACCAGCACTCGAAGCCGTTGGATTCGGGGTTGACGATTTCGAGGATGACCAGCCCGAACCAGGCATAGGTCACGTACATGATGTCGTTGTTCAGGACGCCCCAATTGACCTTGGCCTTCTTGAAGACCAGCGAAAGCAGGCCGATGAACAGGAAAATGTCCACCAACAAACCCCACGAGGCCGCCACGTAGCGCCCGACACCCGCCGAGAAAAAGCCCACGGCCAGCGCTCCCACGAGGTTGGCATAGGTGTAGCTGAACATGTGGCCGATGACGAGGAAGGCGAACGGCAGTACCAAAAAGGCCATGCCCGTCACCAAGCCGCCCTTGCCAATGAGCCAGCCCATCACCACCGCCGACGCAACCCCCAAGAAGCGGATGGCATTGCGCTGGCGCTGTTCAATATCAATTCGAGAAGTTGCAGACATGATTGAATCGTTGCCTTACAAAAATGGTGCGAAGACGAGGCCAGCGGCTGAGTTTTCGTTTTTTGGTAGAAAATAGGGTGTTTTTGGAACAAATAACGGGGCATTGAAACAAGGCGGGCAATGGGTGGGGGCTGTGGGCGCAGCGAGGTTGGTTGCAGCTCAAAACCAATGGCTGTTGGCCATTGGCTATTTGCTTTGGCCAAAATCCAAAATCCAACAGCCAAAATCCAAAATCCAATAGCCAACAGCCAATAGCCAATAGCCAATAGCCAACAGCCAACAGCCAATAGCGGTGGGACTTCAATCTTTAAAGTAAACAAACGCTTGAACCCTTGGAAAACCATTTCCGAAAGATATGCCCCAATTTCCGAAAAATATGCCCCAAAAAACGAAGATGCACGATAGACAGTAGCTTATGACTGCATTTTTGAGGCATCAACCGCAAACAACATAGCACAAAACAGACAAGATGGAACTCAAGAATGAACAGATTTTGATAATAGGCTTCCCAGCGTGGGAAGGCGAATACTTGAAAAGTACGGTACAGCTTGCAAGCGAATTGGCCAAGCAAAACCACGTGCTTTATGTCGAATATCCTTTCACTTGGAAAGATGCCATCTTGGGCGGCCTTGGTAAGGCCAAGACGCCTTGGCGCCGAATCTTGGGCAAAGAGCCTCGCTTGCGCAAGCTCCAACTCGAAAACGGCGCTGAAATCAACGTGCTGACCCTGCCACCGATGTTCCCCGTGAACTTCATCAGCGGCGAGTTGCTGTACGATTCGTTGATGAGCCTCAATGCACAAAAAGCCTACCGGGCCATCCAGCAGGCGCTGAACCAACTGAGCTTCCGCCGCCCAGTGGTCGTGAACGCCTTCAACCCCTTCCTCGGTGTTTTCCTGGCAAGGCAGTTCAACGAAAAGGCTTTGATTTACTATTGTTACGATGAAATAAGCGCCGCCAAATGGGCGGGCAAGCACGGCCCTCGGCTCGAAAAACGCTTCATGCAGCAAGCCGACGCCGTCATCACCAGTTCTCAACCACTTTTCCTGGCTAAAAAAACCTTCTCAAAACGTTCGTTCATGGTAAAAAACGGGGTGGATTTCGACCTGTTCCACCAGCCGCAGGCAGTGTACCAGATGCCTCCCACCACCGTTGGCTACCTTGGCTCTTTGGATGAAAGAATAGATTACGACCTGCTAGAATCAATCATCGTCAGTATGCCGTACCGCAGGTTCATTTTCGTGGGGCGAATCAACTCGCCCGATGCCGAGCGGCTGCGGTTTCTTCCCAACGTGGAGCTTGTGGGCAGTCAGCCTGCTGCAAGCCTCCCGTCGTGGGTTCAGAAGTTCGGGGTCTGCATGATTCCGTTCCTAAAAAACGACCTCACGGCAGGTATCTACCCCTTGAAAATCAACGAGTATTTTGCCGCAGGCAAGCCCGTTGTCACCACCGATTTTGGCGACCTCGACGATTTCCGCCACTTGGTTTCGGTAGCCGATACCGCAGAAGAATTCGTACGGGCGCTCGACAACGCTCTGGAAAGCAACCAGTCGGGTGGTGCCAGGCAGCGCATCGCCTTTGCGCATGGCAATGCTTGGTCGGCAAGGGCAGCAGAAATGGGCGTGGCCATCAACCTCGTCATTGCTGAGAACCAACTTGCTTTTTCATCGGAAGAATACGCCTGGATGCCCGACAACTACAATCGCTCGGGTGCCGTGAGCGCCGCATTTTTTGCCCCTCAAACCACCACGGTTCACCATTTTAGGAAGGCCGACCAGTACGCCGCCCCCATGCTGGCCTTCTCATAATAAAGAGTGTTTATTATTCATGAAGTTTTGTTTTTGTGTACTTGTGTCCTTTGTCTTTGGCAGGTCTCCATTTGGGGGCCTACCAAAGCAAATTTTATCGCAACTAGCCTAGTGCGTTGCCTTTCAAAGTTTCTCCAATGAGTATATATGGGTTTGGTATGTAAAACAACAACCCTTTGCTGCCAGCGCTTGCTGGCAGCATTCTTACTCCTGAACGATATTCATAGTTCCTGAATAAATAAATGTGGGATTTTATAGCAGACTGCCATTGCGGGTCAGGGTTTTGGCCTGCAATGGCGCTTGTTTCTTCGGGGTCGAAGATTTGCTGCCAAAAAACCGGGAAATGCTGCCAAAAAACGAAAGTCCCTGCCCCAAACTGTGTTTCACCGCAGATTTGTAGCATCAAACATCTGGCCCCCCAATCAAATATCACTGTGTCTCATGATTGCTTTTAAAGTTCTAGCCACCGTGCTGCTGGCCTATTTGGGCTGGGCCGTTTTGTACCAACTTACCTACGCCATTGCCGGGCATTTTTTCAAAAAAGAAAAAGGAAAGGCCGATGGCAAATTCCGCCGCTTTGCCGTGCTGGTGCCCGCTTACCGGGAAGATGCCGTCATCGTGGACACCGTGCGGGCCGTGCTTCGCCAAAACTACCCGGAACATCTGTACGAGGTAGTGCCCATTGCCGACCAAATCTGGAGCGCTACCGTGCAGGAGATTCAACGCCTTGGCGTACAGCCCTTGCAGGTGAAATTTGAGAAAAGCACCAAATCCAAGTCCATCAATGCTGCGCTCGCCCATATCGGCGATAATTTCGATGCGGTGGTGGTACTGGATGCCGACAACCACCCCAAACACGATTTCTTGTTGCAGATGAACGAGGCACTGGGCAAAGGCTACAAAGCCATCCAAGGCCGCCGTGTAGAGAAACACCAAGCCGAGGGCTTCTCCATGCTCGACGGCGTATCGGAGGCGGTGAACAACCACCTGCTTTGCAGCGGCCACCGCAGCATGGGGCTGTCGGCGAGGCTGGCAGGGTCGGGTATGGCCTTTGATTTCCACACTTTCAAGAACGTGATGGCTGGCATTGACGCCATCGGCGGCTTCGACAAGGAACTGGAGCTGAAGCTGACGCAACAGGGCGTCCGCATCGCCTACGCACCCGATGCCGTGGTGCTCGATGAAAAAGTGGACAACCCACAAACCTTTACCCGTCAGCGTGGCCGTTGGTTGGCTGCGCAATACCGTTACGGCAAGCGTTTCGCTGGCCCGGCGTTCAGGCAGCTTGTCACCAAAGGCGACCTTGATTTTTTCAATAAAACCCTGCAAATGGCGCTGCCGCCGAGGGTGCTGCTGCCGGGTGTACTTGCCATCGGCACTTTGGTTTCTGTTGCGCTGCAATTGGAGGCTGCACCCATCTGGGCCATGCTGCTGGGTGGCAACCTGTTGTCCTTCGGGCTATCCATTCCACGTGCCTACTGGAACAAGCAGTTCTTCCTGTCGCTGCTGCAACTGCCAACGGCCTTCTTGTCCACCTTGAAAGCCCTGACGCTGATACGGGTGGCTGCCAAACAGTTTTTGCACACACCACACGGCACAGTGGCCTTTACCGCTGGCAAAGGCCAATAACACAATTAAAAAACGCACCATGCTCGGAGAGGGCTTACCCTGGCATATCGTACTCGTTTTCTTTTTCCTCGGTGTGTTGATTGGCATCAACAACGGGAAGAAAGCAGCTTCTGAGGTTAATAAGGGTTGATAAAAGTTGATGGGGTTTATTTAAGCCACATCAACCCACATCAACCCTTATTAACCCTTATCAACCCACTTCAACATGCACATCTTATTCGTTTGCAAATCCCTTCCGCACACTTTCCAGGGCGGCATACAGACCCATGTCTGGAAATTGAGCGAATGGATGCTCCGGCTCGGCCACGAGGTCAGCATCCTTACGGCAGGCAGCTACAAGAACGGTATCCGCCGGGTGGAGATGGATGGCCGAACGCTCATCGAACTGCCCTACTTGCCAGGCCGGAAGATGCGCTTCGTGCCCACCTTGGCCGAGGAGTTTGCCTTCAACCTCGCCGCCCGAAAATGGCTGAAAAAGCACCATGCCGAGTTTGATATCGTCCATTTGCAAGGGCGCAGTGGCAACCTGTTTTTGAAAGACAAAACCAAGGTGAAAGTGCCCGTGGTGAACACGCTGCATGGCCTTACCGGCATCGAGTACCAAAAAAGCGTGGGCCGCAACAACGCCACCTTCGATACCCGGCTGCACCGCCTCATGGCCACACGTATGGAGGATTTTTCGCTGCGCAATGCCGATGCGCTCATTGCCGTCAGCGGAGAGATGCGGGAAGAAATTGCGCAGCGAAACCCCGATTTTTTGAATAAAACAACCATCATCTACAACGGCGTGGACGTGCCAGAAGCGCTCCCCATTGTGGCGCCCGACCCAAACCTGCTGCTCTTCGTGGGGCGGTTGACGGCCATCAAGGGCGTGACGCAACTCGTGGAGGCCATGCGCAAACTGCCAGAAAACCTAAAGCTCATCATGGTTGGTGATGGCGAGGCAAAGCCGGAGCTGGAGCGCCTGATTGCGAAGCACCGCTTGGGCAAACGCATACGCCTCGTTGGCGCTCAGGACAGCAAGCAGGTGGCAGCTTGGATCAGCCGCTGCTCGGCGCTGGTGCTGCCAAGTTTCCATGAGACGCAAGGCATCGTGCTGCTGGAGGCCAATGCGCTGGGCCGCCCCGTGGTGGCAAATGCCGTCGGTGGCGTGACGGAGGTGGTGCAGGACGGCAAGAACGGCCTGCTGATTCCCAACAACTCTCCGGATGAGATTGCCAAGGCCGTGCGCCACCTACTGGACGACCCCGAAGCCGCTGCCCGCATGGGGCGCTGGGGCCGGGAGTTCGTGCGGGACAAGTTTGCTTGGGAACAGATTGCGGAGCAAACGGAGCAACTCTACCAACGCCTGCTGCCCGAAATAAAAGTGGATGCCAAACTGAAATCAGTAGCATCTGCAAAGGGATGAGGAGTGAGGGATAAGGTATGGAGCACAACTCCAACTTTTATTCAGCCTCCCTTCAAACTTGTTTTATGACGATTGCGATACCATTCTCGAATCAAGTTCAAAAAATACTCCGTTCGCCGTCCACCTTCTCGGTGGCGAGTGCGCTGGCGTGGCAGGGCTTCGGCCTGCTCACGTTCATGGTGCTGGCGAGGCTGCTTTCCGTTCCAGAAATGGGCGTTTGGGCCATCTGGATTTCGTTGCTCACCATTGCCGACATGCCTCGGCAGGGCTTCACGCAAAATGGGCTGGTCAAATACACCGCCACCGAGCCGGAGGCTTGGGGCAAGTGGCTGAGTGCCAGCCTGCTGCTCAACTCGTTGGCGGCGGTGGCACTGGGGCTTTTGTTGGCCATTGCCCTCTACATTGGAGCGGGGCTGCTCGACATGCCCGACCTACGTTCGCTCGCCCCTTTTGCTTTGCCTTTTATGCTGCTGCAAAGCCTGACCCGCTTCGGCGAGGCGGCACAGGTAGCGCTTCGTGACTTCCGGGTGATGTTCTTCGCCAATGTGCTGAATGCGGGCTTGCAGTTTTCGGCGGTTGGCTTGCTGCTTTGGACGGATACGCACCCGACCTTCCCGCAACTGCTTGCAGTGCAGGCATTGGGCGTGTCGGCAGGCTGCGTGTTTACTTATTTCGTTGGAAAAAGGCATTTCCAGTTCGGGCCGTTGGAGCGTGAGCGCATCCATCGCCTTTTTCATTTTGGGAAATTCGTGGCTGGCACCAATTTCGTCTCGCTGCTCTTCCAGCGGCTGGACACCTTGTTGGTCGGTACTTTCCTCACGCCTGCCGCCGTGGGCATCTACAACGCCGCTACCCGCTTGAACGGCCTGCTTGACCTGCCGCTCAACAGCCTTTCGATGGCGCAATTCCCTGTACTTGCAAAAGCCAGTGCCGAGCCGGGGCAGATTCAAACTGCTGCCCGCAAATGTGCGCTGCAATTGGCCTTGGTACAGGTGCCCGCCTCGCTGTTGCTCATTGTGGTGGCACCGCAGGCCATCACTTTGCTGGCTGGCGAAAAATACCTCGAAGCTGCACCGCTGTTGCAGATTCTGGCGCTGACGGGTCTTGTAAAACCTTGGGGCCGCACTTTCGGCATGACCTTGGACGCCGTGGGCAGGCCGGGCCTCAATTTTGGCATGTTGCTGTTCAGCATCGCCATAAATGTGGCACTGCTGCTGATTTTTGTGCCTTGGCTCGGTGCCGTTGGCGCAGCCTTGGCAATGGGGCTGGGCGTACTGGCCTCCACGGGCGCTGGTCAATTATTGATGAGACGTTTTTTCAAAAAAAAGGAAGATGGGCAAAATGGATAATCCGCCGATTTCGGCATTCAATCAGCATAGCACTTCGTTTTTTGATAGGAGCCAAACCGGCCAGCCTTTGGTCAGCATCATCACCGTGGATTATCGGCAGTTGAAGGTTACTTGCGAGCTGCTGGATTCCATTGCGAAGCTGGCCTATACAAACCTCCAAACCATCGTGGTGGACAATGGCTCATTGGCCGACAATACGGTCACTTACCAAGTGCATTTGCCTGACGTTCAAGTGATTGTGAGCAAGGAGAACTTGGGTTTTGCCGGAGGCAACAACCTTGGCATCCGGCAGGCAAAAGGCGATTTCATCTTTCTTGTGAACAACGACACGGTGCTTTCCGATGGTTTGATTGAGGCACTCGTGGCCCGCTGCCAACAACCGGGCGTTGGGGCGGCCAGCCCTAAAATCAAATATTTCGACAGGCCAGACACCATTCAGTACGCCGGCTTTACGCAGGTAAACCCATTGACGGGCCGGAACCAGGCCATAGGGCAAGGCGAGCTGGACAAGGGCCAGCACGACCAAGCTCGGCTGGTGCCTTACGCCCACGGTGCAGCCATGATGCTGCGCCGGGAAACCATAGAACGGGTAGGCCTGATGCCGGAAGATTTTTTCCTATACTATGAAGACTTGGACTGGTGCGAGCAGATAAGGAGGGAAAATTTCCAAATTTGGTACGAACCCATAGCATTCATTTTGCACAAAGAAAGCATCAGCACGGGCAAGGAAAGCCCACTAAAAACTGAGTTTTTGACCAGAAATAGGATTCTTTTTATGCGCCGAAACTTCCACGGATGGAAATTGGCCGCATTCTTGATGTTTTTCTGTTCCATCTCATTTCCGACACATGCACTTAAACTACTTTCCCAGAGGAATTATAGGAATCTCTATGCATTGTGGCGAGGAATGCTGAACGGGTTAAAACACAAGAACAATCAGCATGAAAGGAATCGTCTTCACTCAATTCATTGAAATGGTGGAGCAGCAGTACGGCTACGAAATAGTTGACGAGCTGCTCACGAACACCAACCTTCCGTCCGGCGGAGCCTACACCGCCATCGGTACTTATTCACACCACGAAATAGTATGCCTAGTGGTTGGCCTTAGCAAAAGGACCAACATTCCAGTTCCAGCCCTATTGAATGCTTTTGGCAGATATTTGTTCTGCACCTTTTCTAGGGTGTATGACCATTTTTTCGAGCATTTTCACAATGCCTTCGACTTCTTGGAAAACGTTGACAACTATATCCATGTGGAGGTAATAAAGCTCTACCCAGATGCCGAACTGCCACAATTCACTACCAAAAGACTGGATGAAAAGCGCTTAGAGATGATATCTAACTCCGAGCGGAGCATGGGCGACCTAGCCGAGGGGCTTATTGCTGCCTGTATCGAGCATTACAAGGAAACCGCATCCATAAATCGGGAGAAATTGACGGAAGACGCTAAGTCTGAGCGCTTTTTGATAGTGCGTGCTAGCTGAACTCCCATCTACACCTCCCACCTCTAACCCATCGAAGCTTTTAACTGCACAAATGGACCACGAAAAGGAATTAGCGATTCTCAAACGGCGCTTGGATCGGGAAATCAGCTCCCGCAGGCAGGCCGAAGCCATTCTGGAACAGAAGGCATTGGAACTATACCGTGCCAACCAAGACCTCCGTATCCTGAATGAAAGCCTGGAGCAAAAAATCGCAGCCCGTACCACGGAACTTGAAGACAGTGAGTTGCGCTATCGCCAAATAGTGGAGAATGCCACGGACATCATCTACCGCGCTGATGCACAGGGTTATTTCACCTACGCCAACCAAACCGCATCTGAGCGCCTTGGCTATACCCAAGAGGAAATCATCGGACGGCATTTCGGGGAGCTGGTACACCCCGATTGGCAGCAGCGGGTGAACGACTTTTACAAAAAATGTCGGGATGAAGGGCAGATTAACAGTTACTTGCAATTCCCCATTTTGACGAAATCAGGGGAAACCATTTGGCTGGCGCAAAATGTGCAGTTCATCCAGCATGAAAACAAGATAATGGAAGCGGCGGCCGTTGCCCGTGATTTCACGAAGCGGAAAAAGGCCGAAGATGCACTCAAGACCACCCAACTGCGCCTCACTAGCCTCATCGCCAACCTTCAGAGCGGCATCTTGGTGGAGGACGAAAGCCGCCACGTTGTGCTCACCAACCAGCTTTTTTGCAAAACATTTGGAATACCCGCACCGCCGGAAGCGCTTATCGGAATAGACTGCTCCACCTCCGCCGAAGAAACAAAGGGACTTTTTAGAGACCCGGAAGGATTTGTGCTCGGCATCGAAAACCTGTTGAGCGAGAAGCAAATGAAGGTGAACGAAGAACTGGAGATGCGGGATGGCCGCATCCTACTGCGCGACTATATCCCCATCTTTGGAGAGGGCAAATACTTGGGCCACCTTTGGCAATACCGGGACGTCACAGAGGAAAAACGGGCCGAGGAAAGGCTTCGGCGCAGCGAGGAGAAGTACCGGGGCATCATCGAAAACATGGAATTGGGCTTGATGGAAGTGGACAATATGGGCCGCATCATGCGAGCTTATCACCATTTCTGCGAAATGACTGGCTACACGGAAGCCGAGCTTTTGGGCAAAAAGGCCAATGATGTTTTCTTGCCGCAGGAGTTCACCGGGGTGATGAAGCAACAGGCAATAGATCGAATGCGGGGCAAGGCGGGCATCTATGAAATTCAGCTTTTCAAGAAGGATGGCAGCCGCATTTGGGTCATGATTTCAGGTGCGCCTATCTATAACCAATGGGGCAAAATAATTGGTACCATCGGCATCCATTATGACGTGAGTGCTCAAAAACGGCTTCAGCAGGAATTGTTTGAGGCAAGACTGCGGGCAGAAGAAGCACAAGAAGCCGAGAAGCAGTTTTTGGCCAATATGAGCCACGAGATACGCACCCCGCTCAATGCCATCATCGGCATGACGCACCTGCTCTACGATACCAGCCCAACACCAGACCAAGTCAACTACTTTGATGTGCTCCGCAATTCGTCAGACATATTGCGGTCGCTGATCAACGACCTGCTCGACATCTCCAAAATCAGGTCAGGCAAGATGGAGGTACACGCCAAAGATTTCGACTTGCCGGGCTTGGTGCGATCCATTCAGAAGACCTTCCAGCTCAAGCTGGAGCAAAAGCCTATCGCCGTTGAGGCGCTGATTGACCCCCGGCTGGACACCATCGTTAGGGGCGACGACCTCTTGCTCAACCAGATATTGCTCAACCTCATGGGCAACGCCGAAAAATTCACCGCCGAAGGCAAACTTGGTGTTCGGGTAACGAGAAAAGCGAGCAAGGGCAATATCATAACCGTGGAATTCGAGGTGTTCGACACGGGCATCGGCATTCCACAGAACAAGCTTGACCTTATCTTCCAGAGCTTCCGGCAAGTGGATGGCGATATCAAACGGCGCTACGGGGGCACGGGGCTTGGGCTTTCCATCGTCAAGAACTTGGTGGAGCTTCAGGGCGGCACCATACGTGTGGAAAGCATGGTCGGGCAAGGCTCCATCTTCATTTTCCAGCTCGACTACGAAGACACCGGCATCAAAACTTCCGGCATCAGTGATGCTACCCAATCCATTCATGCCGACTTTGCCGAAAAAGGCCATGTGCTCATCGTTGAAGACAACAGCATGAACCGCAAGTATTTATCGAGCTTGCTCAAGCGATGGAAAGTGCGGCACAAAATGGCCACGAATGGCAAGGAAGGCACTGAAATGGCACAACTAGAGCGTTTCGACCTTATTTTAATGGACATTCAAATGCCGGAAATGGACGGGTACGAAGCGACCATTCACATTCGGAACACGGCCAACCCCAACCAACACTCGCCCATCGTGGCCCTGACGGCCTCCGCCATGTTGACAAAAAAGGACAAAGCCTTCCAATCGGGCATGAACGGGTATGTGTCAAAGCCTTTCACCCCAGAACAAATTTTGCCCGTACTGAGGCAGTACCTTGGCCTGGATGCGCCGATGCTAGGCAACCTGCCCAAGGTCAGCGAGCTAAGCGAAGATGACGAATCTTGTAACCATTTAAATAGGGCAAGTTTAATAGACCTCTATGGGGACGATGCCGCCTACGCCCTCGACATGTTCGAGGCTTTCTTTGAAAAAATTGAGGAGGAATATCCATTGCTGTTCAAACATTTTGAGGATAAGGACTGGTCGGCGCTCTCGAAATTGGCACACAAGCTCAAGCCTGCCTTCCCGATGGTGGGCCTAAGCTGGCTTGAAACTGATTTCCAACAGCTAGAAAACGAGGCTAAGGAAGGAGCCGAGCCAATTGCTATCGAATTGATTATCAATCGAATAAAAACTAGGGTGACAGCCGCAATGCCCTTGATAATAGAAGAAATGAAGCGGCTGCGCTGCCTTGTAAATTGAAGCGTGAGCTTCATTTCTAACAGCAACCAAAAACCGGGGATCAACCTATAAAGCACATAATATGAAATGCCTTATCGTTGACGACGACAGCATGGCACGGGCTGCCTTGGAGCGGCTGTGCAGCAAACAAGAGCAGCTCGAAATCATGGGAACCTGCGAAAGCGGGGAGGAAGCGCTCAAGTTTTTCAAGAAAGAAGAAAACGAAGTTGAACTGCTCTTCTTGGACATGGAAATGCCTGGCATTTCCGGCCTTGAATTGCTCGACCGACTTACCGTTTTGCCCATGGTCATTTTCACCACCTCCAAGGTTGACTATGCCTTTGATGCTTTTGAGTATGGTGCAATTGACTTTTTGAAAAAGCCCATCTCGCAGCCCCGCTTCGACCAAGCCATGCTGAAGGTGACTGGCATTCAGGTCGGAAACCAACAGTTCTTGGCGAATTCCAAGAGCTTGTATGTGCGCACAGAGGGCAAGTTCGTCCGGCTGGACTGTGAGGATATTCTTTTCTTCGAAAACGTCGGAGACTACGTCCGAATACGCACGGCAACCGGGAGCAACCACATCATCCACGGCACTTTGCGGGGCATTGATGAACGCCTAAACGACCCCCGCTTTTTGAAGGTGCACCGCAGCTATATTGTCAATCTCGACCGCATTGTGGACATCGAGGAAAATACCTTGGTCATTGAAAAAACAGTGATACCCATCAGCCGGGCGCACAAGCCCATTTTGATGAACCGATTGCGGATACTGTAGTTATAATAAACGCTTCAATTTGGTTGAATGAGCGCAAGATGGGGCATCCCAGTCTTTCAGCGGTGACCACAAACAAGAACGGCGGCTGGCATATTCGATGCCGCCGCCGTTTTTGTTTTTTGGGTAGGTGCTTTGCGTAGCAAAACCTCCACTAGGCGTACCGCTGCCACCAAATAAAGGAACGGAAATTTTGCGAAGCAAAATTTCCGTTCCCCCCCAAAAAAAATCCCGGTGTATGGTGTCGGAGCCACCATACCCCGGGATTTTTTTTGTCCGGCGATTTGCTCGGTTCCCTTACTTATCGTATAGCTTTTGATTTGCCCGGTAGCCGTTCAGGTTTTTATACCAATCGGCAAACTGCGTGCCGCCCGACTGCGCCCATTGCGTAAACTTCAAGTGCCCTGCATTCACGGGGGCCCGCTCGGCTGGGTAAACGAAGCTCACAGGAATATTGATGGCATAGGGCAGGCCCGTTTTTGTTCGGTAGAAAATACCTGCGCTGGGGTCGGTCGCATCGTCGGAGGAGCCGAAGAAAGCGGCATTGGCCCGCGTTGTTGGCTGGTAGCCGGGTAGGTGTACTTCCTTGCCCCGTAGTGAGCCTACAAACATGAACGGGTTGAAAGGTGCTGCGCCCAGTTGCTGGCGGGTGACTGGTTGCGTGAGCATCACCGACAAGTTGAAATCCACGGGTGACACTTCGTTTTCTTCTTTCTCTGTATTGACGATGTTGCCGCCGCCAAGTAGTTGCAGCGCATTGTCGAAGGCGAGTACAACCGCTTTGTTTTGCTTTATTTCAACTCCATTGGGGTCTAAATAATCCAAGGGGCTTGAAAGCTGATAGCCAGTCACGGAGGCCACTTTATCGGGCGCTATGCCCAATTGAAAGCCAAAACCGTTGGCTTGCACCCCGCCCGATGCCCGCAGCTTCAGCGATGCATCTATTTTCACGATTTCGTTGTTGGCGTTGAGGTATTCCTTGAAATTGTAGTCCACCACGAGGTCGTTCATGTCATAGTCGCCTTGGCTTGGGTAGAGGTCTTCAAAGGCGAAAGTACCGTAAAGCCCTTGTGCTGGCGTGTATGCATGGAAGGCGATATTGGGGTTGTTTGGCTCAACGTCCACAGAATTGGAAACACCGTCTTCGTCATCGTCGTCCGTGTTTTTGGCTGCCGCCAAATTGGAGGTCTTAATGGCCGTGAAAGGGTTGGCTGTCACATAGAAAATCGCATCGTTGAAGTCGTTGTCGCCACCTGGGCGGTCAATGTCCTCCATGCCAAGGATGAGCTTTTGCAACGATTGGTCGTAGAGCAACACCACATGTTGGCGGTATTGTTCTTGGGTAAAGGTGTTGAGGTTTTTGTCGGAGAACTTGATGCCGGGCTTAACGTCCACTACCCTTGTGCTGTTGTTCCAGCCATTGGGCACGAGGAACCAACCAACCGTTGTGCCAGCTGTAAATGCGCCAAGGTAAACCTTGTTGCCAGTTGTAAGTTCCCCCCCGCTGCCGTTGAAGGAAACGTTCGGGAAAATGATATTGAATGTTGCAATATCGTCAATGGATGCGGGTGGCGTACCAGTGGGGTAGCTATAATATCCGAGGGCATTGAGGTAGCCAGCGCCTTCGTGTACGAAGGTCACCCAAACCTCGGCGTCTTCAATTAGTTCCACGTCGGATTTAAGGTTGTTATCTAGGTACTCTGGATGGTAACTTGGCACAGGCTGCCCCTCTGGCAAGCTGGCGTTGATGACGTCCAACACATTTTGGCTCACCACGTCGTTTGGCGTAACGAGGTAGTTGGGTTTGCCCTTAGTGTTGTAGCTGCCCAAATAGGAGAAGGTGATGCCACTACGGCTGCTGACTGTTTCTGTTTGCGCAACGGCGGTAGTGGCCGCATTGCTCTCGTTGCCAAGCAGGAAATTTGTGTCCTCCAAATCGCCTTTAAAGCCTTCCTGGTTTTCTTCGCCGAGCACTACTTCCACTTGTGAGGAGCTGCCGATGCTTACTGTTTTTGCGGCAGGCAGGCCGAGATAGGGTGTTGTTATGACCAAATCGCCTGCGGCAAACGGCAGTGCAAGTTCGAGATTGGCCGTTCCGCTGGTGCCCGTGCTGGCGGTTTGCAGTTCGATGAACGACTCGCCGTCCGGTATCATAATTTTGAATGGCACATTGCGGAGCAATACACCGTTGGCATCCTTTGCAACCACTGAAATGGCGACGCTGCGAGAGGTGCCGAAATCAAAATCCGTTGGCACTGTAAGCTCTTGCATGGGCACCACTTCTGCGTTCTCGTCTATCGGCTGCTCAGGCAAGTCGAGGTTGCAAGAAAACAGGAGGCTCATCAAGAGGAATAAAGAAAAGTATTTCATGATGTTTGAATGAATTGGTTGAAGCCGAGGCTTCAATGGTTTGATTTAATTGTGATGTTTTAATAAATGGGAATGCAATAGAAGCTATGCTTCAAGTTGTTTTTGAATTGGAACCGTAATCAAATCGGGGGAATAATTGGAAGCTGGTGCCTCCGGTTTGGTCAGACGTTTTCCTGCTGCAAAGCAGCTAGGGGAGTTTTAACCAAGATTTTCATATCGAGCCAAAACGAAGGGTTGTTGGCATAGGCCACGTCCAATTGCTTGCGGCTGTCGGCGGAAGTATTGGCCTTGCCACGCTCGGTCACCTGCCAAAGCCCGGTGATGCCCGCCGGGGCAAGAAAGCGGCCAATGGCTTCATCGGAAGTGAGTTGGGCGGCTTCGTAGAGCGGCAGGG
>JADLHE010000420.1 GCA_020848965.1 Saprospiraceae bacterium | reverse complement strand
CAGCACTTTTTCATCGAAATTTAGGCTCAACATCCTGTCGCTTTCCAACCAAAGTGCCACTTCCAAATTCTCGGCGGGAAGCACTTCGTAGAAATTGGTCATGTCGTTGTTGGTGAAGGCGTTGTTCTCGCCGCCCGCCAGTTGAATCGGGTCGTCAAAATCTGGAATATTGGCGGAGCCACCGAACATGAGGTGCTCGAACAAGTGTGCAAAGCCCGTTTTGTCAGGGTTTTCGTCTTTGCTGCCAATATCGTAAAGGATGTTCACGGCCACCATTGGCGTGCTTTCATCTTCATGGATGAGCACTTTTAGGCCGTTTTTGAGGACATGTCGTTTGTATTCTATCACGGTTGTTAGTGACTGGAAAACTTATTTTTCCGAGCAAATCCGTTGGCCGAGAACGCAATTCCTGACCAAAGGTCTGCAAAAGTAAGAATTCATCAATGCGAAGCGCAAAATACTATCAGTGCCGAACTTCTTGCACAAAAGCTAGTTTGGAGTTTTTGTACCGCTCTTTTTGAAGCATTTCCTTGAACATGACCATCGTATGGAGGGGGCCTTGGTCGGCAGCGAGGTTTACCATCCATGCTGGGATATTACCGCCGGGGTCGGAGTTGAGAAAATAGTCCACCTTCACCTTACCGTTTTCCAAGGGGGTAAAAGTCCAGTTGATTTCACATTTTTTGATGCGCACCAAATCGTCCTTTTCCTTTTCCATTGAGTGATAGGAAGTGCTTTTGGAATGCAGGGCCAAGGTCTTTTTGTCTTGCCAAATCTGCGAGTGCAGCACGAGGTCTCTATTGTCGAATGGCCAGGGAAAGTCCACCTCGGTATAATAGTAAACCTCGGTGTCAGACATTCTTTTCACCACCCTTGACCCCATGGCGCCATAGCTCCAATCGTCAAAACCCTTTACGTCGGTCAAAATAGCGGCAATGGTGGAGAGCGAGGCTTCTATGGTGGTTGAAAACTTCAGCTCTTTGATGTTTGTGTCAACTTGGTCTCGCACATAGACTTTAACACCTCCTTTGTTTTTTTTGAGCACCCAATCTTGCGCAAGCAAAGGCACATTCCAAGCTAAAAGGCATGCAACTACAGCTGCAATAAGGGAATTTGTTTTTTTCATAAACAGGTTTGACGACAGCTAAAAACGAATTGAAACCGGGTTTGTTGAAACAGAGTTTGTAAGGATTGCTAATTTTGGCGAATAAATTACGGACAGCGACTTCAGGTTAACGAAAGCCAGCATTAAAATGCTGCATTTCTACCTATGCTGCCGAAGACCTTTCACTTTCATTTTATGCGGCAATATTTAGACCTGCTTCAACACATTTTGACCACAGGAACTGAAAAAAGTGACAGAACTGGCACTGGAACAATCAGTGTATTTGGCTACCAAATGCGGTTCGACCTAAGAGATGGGTTCCCGCTTTTGACCACAAAAAAACTTCACACCAAATCCATCATCTACGAGCTCCTCTGGTTTTTGCAAGGAGATACAAATGTAAAATACTTGCAAGAAAATGGCGTGCGAATTTGGAACGAATGGGCGGATGAGCAAGGTGACCTTGGCCCAATCTATGGCAAACAATGGGTCGCATGGGAAAAAAAAGACGGTAGCGTGGTCAACCAAATTGCGGAAGCCGTAAACCAGTTGAAGAACAATCCCGACAGCCGCCGCATCATTGTCAATGCGTGGAATGTGGCCGACCTGCCAGAAATGCATCTCAGCCCGTGCCATGCCCTTTTCCAGTTTTATGTGGCCAATGGGCGGCTCTCCTGCCAGCTCTATCAACGCTCCGCCGATGTGTTTCTGGGAGTCCCATTCAATATCGCTTCTTATGCTTTGCTGACGCAAATGATGGCGCAAGTCTGCGATTTGGAGCCGGGCGAGTTCGTCCACACTTTTGGCGATGTTCACCTTTATTTGAACCATATTGAACAAGCCAAGCTGCAACTGACACGGGAACCTAGGCCGCTGCCACGCCTCGAAATCAACCCGGAGGTAAAAGACATTTTCAGCTTCAATTTCGAGGACTTCAGTTTGCATGATTACGACCCACATCCCCATATAAAAGCTGAAGTAGCTGTTTGAGGCATGGAACTTGGCATGATACATTCGCCCTTAAATGCCTATTGGCCCTAGACACCAATCCTTGTTTATGATACAGCGTTTACGGAGCATCAATGCATATTTGCTAAAGCGTTTGAGTAGGAAAAACTACTTGTTGCTTGCCTGCGTCCTAATTGGATTGGTGGCTGGTATGGCCGCCATATTGATGAAATCAATAGTGCATTGGATTGAAGACAAGGTGCAACAAGGTTTGGCCACAGGGCAGGCCAACTATTTTTGGTTATTTATCACACCCATTCTTGGCATTCTGTTGAGCGTCTTTTACGAACAACGGTTTCTAGGCGGCAAATTGAAAAAAGGGGTTACGAAAATCCTGTTCGCCATCACTCGAAAAAAGGGCGAATTGGACCGAAGGGACACTTACGGACACCTCGTCACAAGTGCACTAACCGTGGGAATGGGCGGCAGCGCCGGACTCGAAGCACCCATCGTTCTGACAGGAAGTGCCATCGGCTCCAATATTGCCACGCAATTGCAACTTGGCTCTAAGGAACGTACCATCTTGCTGGCTTGTGGTGCCTCGGCTGGCATAGCCGCCATTTTCAATGCACCGGTCGCTGGGGTTATTTTTTCTGCAGAAGTGCTCATTACTGAAATCTCTATCCCTGTTTTCGTACCCCTGCTCATTTCAGCGGCCACCGCTTCTGTGCTGGCGCAATTGTTTTACCACGAACGCCTGTTTATGCTAACAGAAGAAGGCTGGAGACTAAAGAGCATACCACTGTATATCTTATTGGGCGTCATCTGTGGCCTGGTTTCCGTTTACATGACCAGAATGACCCATTTCTTGGAGAAAAAAATGGGGAAATTCAACCTTCGTATCCGCAAAGCCATACTTGGAGGCTCTTTGCTGGGCTTGTTGATTGTCATTTTCCCACCTTTATATGGTGAGGGTTATACAACTATAGAAAAACTGATATCCGGCAATGAAAGCCTATTGCTACACCGCTCCTTGCTCAGCGATTTCGAATCAGAGTGGTTGTTGCTGGTTTTTCTTGGCAGCTTGGTTTTCCTCAAGGTCATAGCCACATCTTTGACCATCGGTTCTGGCGGCAACGGCGGCATTTTCGCAGGCTCCCTATTTACTGGGGCAGTCACGGGCTTCATCCTAGCGAGGCTGGTCACACTTTCGGGAATGCTAAAAATCGTGGAATCCAATTTTGTGGCTGTGGGCATGGCCGGAGTGATTGCTGGGGTTGTACATGCGCCTCTAACCGCCATTTTCTTGATTGCTGAAATTACCGGAGGCTATTCCCTTTTTGTGCCATTGATGATTGTTTCGGCAATGTCCTATTTCATCACCCGGCATTTCGACCCGACTTCCGTTTACACCCGCCCATTGGAAAAAGACGGAACCTATTTCCAAGCTGACCGTGATAGCTTCCTTATTAACAGTATTGACCTGAATGGAATCATCGAAACCGAAGTGGAGACCGTTCCTTCGGAAATGGAATCGAAAGAACTCATCCAACGTTTTTTGCGCAGCAAACAGAACATATTCCCCGTGTTGGATGAGCAGATGAAATTTGCAGGCATCATCCTTTTTGAAGACATGAAAGACTTGCTTTTCGATGAACAGAAATCGCAAGGAATAAAGGCCATAGACTTGGCCATCCGCCCGCCCTGCACACTGATTTTGGGAGAAAAAATGGGCGATGTGATGAAGAAATTTGATGAGACCTGGGTTTGGAAACTACCAGTTTTGAGCGAAAAAGGTGCCTTCATCGGCTTTGTTTCCAAAAAGAAAATCTTCACCCGCTATCGGCAATTGCTGAAACAGTACAGTCAAGGGGACATCATTTCCTAAGGATGCTAGTTTGCCACGAAATACATCTCAATTTCCCCAACGTTCTTGGCAGGAACCTTACCTCGGAATTCACACTTGAAATCGTTTTTGACGAAGGCAAAGGTCGAAGCAGAAATATTGACTTTGCCAGCATCTCCGGTGCTTTCCATTCTTGAAGCCACGTTTACGGTGTCCCCCCAAATGTCGTAGGCAAACTTCCGAGAGCCAACCACCCCAGCCACCAATGGACCAGTATGAATGCCAATTCGAGCCTCAAATGCTGACTCGCCCGCTTTTTGCTTTTCCCGGTTCCAGGATTCGAGGAACTGCTGAATGGCCAGCGCAGCCTTCACTACATCACGAGGGTGCCCTGAGCCATCGTCTGGAATACCTCCTGCACACATATAGGCGTCGCCAATGGTCTTGATTTTTTCTAAACCAAATTCTCCAATGATTCGGTCAAAATTCTTGAAGGCATAGTCGAGGTCGTTGACCAATTTTTCTGGCGAGAGTTGTTTGGAAATGGCGCTAAAGCCTTTGAAATCGGTAAAAAGCACCGTTGCATTTTCATACCGTCGGGCAGCGGCGGCACCATTTTTCTTCAATTCATCGGCAATGGTTGCTGGCAGGATATTCAGCAAAAGCTCCTCAGACCTTTTGCGTTCTTCTTCGATAATCTTGTTCTTTTCCGACAAAACCGCATGGTGCTTGCTCAGGGTGAAATAGCGAAGCAACAAAGCTCCGCCAAGAATTGCCACGATGCCGACCACGGCCATGAGTAAGTTTCGCTGGCTGTTGCGGAGGTCAATTTCAGCCTGTTTTTGTTGCAATTCTGCTTGTTGCTGCTGCACCACCATGTCTTTCTGGGCCAATTGCATGGAATCCATTGCGCCAACAAAATGCAAGGAATCCAATAGTCGCTCTTGCTCCGAAAACAACAATTGCTGCTTAATTTGTGCAGCGGTCATATTTTGTATGGCGGCTTCTTTGGCTGCAATCAAATCCTTCAACTGCGCCTGTTGCTTAGCTAGGCTCGCTTTTTCGGTGGAGAGGTTGTTGACCTCCGTGACAAGTTCTTGGTTTTGGGCTTTCGCCTTTTCCATTTCTTCTTGGGCCTTTTTCCTTCGGGAAAGGAACCCTCCACCTTCACTGTTGGCGGCAATTTCATCGGAACCACCGTTTAGCACTGCAATTTCCCGCTGTATTTTTTCAAGGTCTTTTTTCTTGTCCAATGCAGTGGCCAGTGCCTTCATGTTTTGAAGGTTGTCGAGCTTGAGCGCTGCATCGGTCGTAAGGCCGTTGCTTTCTTCAAATGACTTGAATGCTTTGGTTTTCATGGCCTGCCGCCTGCCCTCCATTTTCATCAGGGATTTGCCTTTTTGGTTGAGGCTGATGGCTCTGTATTCGTTGTGCTTGAGCTTTTTGGCGGCATCTTCGGCATTTTCGGCCCATTCCACCGATTTTTCAAAAAAATTCTCATTGTACAACCAATCGGCAAGGGTCAGCGCATTGTTGATATAATCCTCGCCCGTGACCTTTAGTGTTGTTTTTTCTAGGCTTTTGATGGCATCCGATTGCGCCAGCAATCCAAAATAAAATAACAGTAGAATGAATGAGAGGAAAGACTTTTTCATTTGAACAGGGTTTTGAAGTAGTTTCGAGTTTTGAGTTGCGGGTTTCAAGTCGGCCTAAAGCCTTGATATTCAGCGTTTTGTTAAAAACAAAATAACGTACACTTTCTAAATGCGGCGAAAATTAGGTTAAATTATAGGTATGTTCATGGCTTAAAGCATTTTAAGCCACTAGATTTGCCAATAACGAAATCAATTCTAGATGAAAACCATTTTCTTCGCCTTTTTTTACGTTCCGATTTTTTCGATGTTACCAATGGACAACGCAAACGCACAAGTCTTCGATTGGCAAGGACATAGAGGATGCAGGGGCCTGCTCCCGGAGAACACGATTCCGGCCTTTTTGAAGGCGTTGGAGTTCACTGAGGTCACTACCTTGGAGCTTGACTTAGCCGTTTCAAAAGACCAAGAGCTGATTGTCAGCCATGAACCCTGGATGTCGGAAAACATCTGTACCAAGCCAGATGGCAGTCCAGTAACCAAAGCCGAGGCCATGTCTCTCAGCATTATGAGCATGACCTATGAACAAATCAAACAGTACGATTCCGGAAGCCGGGGAAATAGCCGCTTCCCTGCGCAGCAGCCCATGCAAGTTCATAAACCTTCGCTTGAAGACGTGGTGACGGCTGTCAGGAATTCTTGCGAAGCAAAAAAACGGAACCTGCCCAGGTTCAATATCGAAATAAAGAGCCACCCGGATGGCGATGGTATTTTCACCCCAAAAGTGGGTGATTTTGCAAAGCTGGTGGTGGCAGAACTGGAACGGCTGAAAATCAGCGAGCTTTCGTGCATTCAGTCCTTCGACGCCCGTGCCGTGATGGCCGTTCACAAACTTGCGCCAAAAATGACCATTGCTTTTTTGGTGGAGAACAAAGACGGTTTTGAAAAAAACTTGCAATTGCTTGATTTTCAACCCAATATTTACAGTTGTGACTTTAAGTTGCTCCGCAAAAAAGAGGTAAAAGCCTTGCACCATCTGGGTTTAAAAGTCATACCTTGGACGGTCAACGATGTCAAATCCATGAAAAAACTGAGGCGTTGGGGCGTGGATGGCATCATCACCGATTACCCAAATTTAATAGCCGAAGCAGAAAAATGAGGCTTCGCCATATGGCGACACGGCCAATTTCCAAAAGCCACCTGTTTTCACTATTTTGGCTGAAAAATCCATGAATTATGCGGCTTGCTTTCTTTTTTGGTTTGATGTGCGCAGGATTTGCCCCACTTTTTGGGCAGAATGCCAAAGCATTCGAAAAAGCTGGAGACAAGGCATTGGCGGAAACCGATTATTATGCAGCATTCGAGCATTATCGGGATGCCATGCAACGAAACCCAGATGATATTGGACTTTGGTACAAATATGCGGAGGTGGCACGGCAGTTCAACGCTTTTGAAGAAGCGGAAAAATACTATGAAAAAGTGCATGGAAGCACGGAGGCTGCACAGCATCCATTCACGCCATTTTGGCTCGGACAGGTAAAGAAATGCTTGGGGAAATACTCGGAGGCAAAGGCGCTTTTCGAGGAATTTGTTTCCAAAAGCACTTCGACGGATTACTACACCGATTGGGCCGTCAACGAAATCAGCGCCTGCGATTGGGCTGCACAGGACCTAGCTCCCGGTGCTGGGCCGACCGTCAAAATCGAGCATTTGGACAAAAAAATAAACACGCCTTTCTCAGAGTTTGGGGCCATTAAATATGAGGAGTCAACCTACTATTCTTCGCTACGATTTGACAACGAAAAAGACACGAACTTGCCACCCCGAAAGCTCTCAAAAGTGCTTATCTCAGAGAAAAATGGCAAGGGGAAACTACTGCCCAACGGTTTCAACGATGAAAAAAAACT
>JADLHE010000419.1 GCA_020848965.1 Saprospiraceae bacterium | reverse complement strand
GGTACCCGGGGCTACGCAGTCATGGGCTTGGCTGAAAAGAACAAGCAGGACGACGTTATCAAAATGTTGACCCGACCAGAAGTTCGTTCTTTGTTCCCCAGCGACATTACCTTCCTTTGGAGCCGCAAGCCTGCCAAGGACGAAAAGGGGGTTGAAATGAAGAACACCTTCGAATTGTATGCTATCAAAAAAGAGCCGGGCAAAAACTCGGCCCCGCTCGAAGGCGACCACGTAACAGACGCTTCTGCCAGCCCGAACCCAACAACTGGTGAGCTTTCCATCAACCTTCGCATGGATGGAGAAGGCGCCCGCACATGGGGTATCATGACGCAAAAAGCCGCTACAGACGGCAATCGGGAGATAGCCATCGTGCTTGATTCAGGCGTGGTTTCTGCACCTGGGGTGCAAAACCCGATTCTTACCGGGTCTTCGGAAATCACCGGCAACTTCTCTTTGGAAGAAGCAAATGACATTTCCAGTATCCTCGAAATTGGTAAACTACCTGCTGGCACAAAAATCATTCAGGAGTCATTGGTTGGCCCATCGCTTGGCGAAGAAAACATCAACACCAGTATGAAAGCACTTTTCGGAGGCTTCTTGCTCGTATTGGCATTTATGATTTTCTACTACGGTGGTGGTGGTATTGTCTCAATCATCGTACTGTTCCTAAATGTGATATTCCTCTTGGGTACAGTATCCTCTATTGGTACGGTGCTTACCCTGCCTGGTATTGCAGGTATCGTGCTTACCATTGGTATGGCGGTGGATGCAAACGTTATCATCTATGAGCGAATCCGTGAAGAGCTTCGAGAGGGGAAATCGCTGCAAGTGGCCGTTCGAGAAGGCTATCGCCACTCTTATTCGGCTATCATTGACGGTAACTTGACCACCTTGCTGACAGCGTTCATCTTGGCCATCTTCGGCCTTGGCCCCATCAAAGGCTTTGCGGTCATCCTGATTTGGGGTCTTATCTTTACCTTCTTCACCGCAGTATTGGTGAGCCGCCTTCTTATCGAATGGTGGATTGGCAAGGGTAATAACCTGACCTTCTGGACAGAACCAACCAAGAATGCACTCGCCAACCTCAATATTGATTGGATGGGCAAGCGCAAGTTGTTTTATGGGGTTTCATTGACGCTGACAATTCTAGGCGCAATCTCCTTTTTTGCAAGGGGATTCGACCTTGGTGTTGATTTCAAAGGAGGTTTTTCTTACAACGTGACCTTCGCTCAACCAACTGAAGCGCAAGCTATCCGTCAGGCTTTGGCTGGCCCACTTGGGAGCGAGCCAGTTGTAAAGGCAGTTGATACGGATAATACTTTCAACATCCTTACCGAGTACAGGGTGAGTGATGAAGGCGACAATGGTCAAGATGAAGTGACTGCTAATCTGCATGAAGGGCTTGGGGCACTGGCAGGCGGTGGCAGCGTCGAAGATTTCAAGAACCCTGATAGCAAGGGTACTCATATTATCTCTTCTAGCAAGGTAGGCCCAACCGTGGCCGATGACCTTCGGAACAGTGCTTGGAAGGCGGTAATTTTTGGACTTTTGGGCATCTTCCTCTATATCTTGGTGCGCTTCTCCAAATGGCAGTATAGCTTGGGAGCCGTTATCGCTACCTTCCACGACGCATTTGTGGTGGTATCGTTGTTCTCAATATTGCATGGCATCATGCCTTTCCCAATGGAGGTTGACCAAGCGTTTATCGCTGCTATTTTGACCATCATTGGTTACTCGGTGAACGACACGGTGATAGTTTATGACCGTATTCGAGAGTACGCTGTCAAGTATCCGGAAATGAATACCTACGACCTCATCAACAGCGCCATCAACAAAACGATGAGCCGTACTTTGCTCACGTCATTGACGACGCTGTTCACTGTACTGATTCTTTGGATTGTGGGTAGCGGAAGCATCAAAGGCTTTGCATTTGCCTTGGTGGTGGGTATCGTAGTTGGTACGTACTCTTCTATCTTCATCGCTTCCCCTGTTATGGCAGATTTGGCAAAAGGCGATATCCGCATTGCCAACCGTGGCCCACTCAGTGGCAATCCTGCTGATGAAAAGAAATCTTTCACCCATAGGAAGAAGGCGAACGCCTAATTCCCTTTTGGCTTAGAAAGTGAAATTCCCTTGCGGTGTAAACTGCAAGGGAATTTTTTTTTCAAAAAAAAATGAGTCACATGTTTTTTGGCACGGTTGTTGGCTTATACAAAGCACGTAAGTTTTGGTTAATAATTGTAAGAATTGTCAAATCTGCCTGAAGTAAGTTCAGGCTTTTTTTTTGCCCATTCCTGACCCATTTCATTCAAATACAAGGTATCTCCAAAAAAAACTAAGCAAGAGCTTGACTAGTCTATTGAATCGACTAGTTGAGTATTTTGCATTCCTTTTACGAGGATTGAAAAACTGCTGCGAAATCCCTAGCGATTAAAGCTTTGGAAAATAGTATGACTAGCCCAAAGCACTTGATTTGCGGTGGCAGTTGTTTACTGGTACCCAGAAAAGAAAGAGGCCCGATGGATAACCATCGGGCCTCTTATGCTTTTTGAACTAAGTTCCGTTCACCCTTATTTCGCAGCGTTTAGAACAGCTTTGAAAGCGTCTGGATGATTCAGCGCAAGGTCAGCGAGTGATTTACGGTTGAGTTCGATATGGTTGGTAGCAAGCTTGTGCATCAACTTTGAATAAGTAGTGCCGTTTTGGCGGGCACCTGCGTTGATACGGGCAATCCAAAGCTGGCGATAAGCACGCTTTTTCAATTTACGGCCTACATAGGCATAGCCCATTGCTTTGTCCACAGCGTTTTTGGCAACGGTGAGGACGTTCTTACGGCGACCAAAATAACCTTTGGCAGCCTTGAGGATTTTTTTGCGCCGTGCACGTGAGGCAACGGCATTGACTGAACGAGGCATAAAATAAATTTTTAGTACAGCTCAGGGCTTTCGATTGAAATCCGCAATCTGAAATCGCAAATCCGCAATCGAGAAGGCTTGCAGCCTGGACTCTCGTTAAAAATCTGGTTGACTTTCTTATCCGACAGTTAGCATCCGCTTGATGCGGTACTCGTCAGAAGCATCTACTACTGTGGAACCAGCGTGGCGCAACTTGGCCTTAGGGCTTTTGCCCCAAAACCTGTGCGAGGTGTTTGCGTGGAAGCGCTTAACCTTGCCAGAACCCGTCAGCGTGAAACGCTTCTTCGAGCCGGAATGTGACTTCATTTTTGGCATAATAAACGTTTTAATGTAAAGGAGCGCAAAGGTAAGCAACTCCTTGGGTTATTTCCAAATGAGGATGGACTTTAATGGCATCGAAAAAGCGGTTTTTGAGGCAATTATTGGCTGCCATTCACAAATTGACCGTTTTTAGCCGCCGATTACTTCTTCTTCTTGGGCGTAAGCACCACGATCATCCGCTTTCCTTCCAGTTTGATAGGTGCCTCAGGGGTGCCTACTTCTTCCAATTCTTTCACGAAACGGTTCAATAGGTCGAAGCCACGGTCCTTGAAAACGATGGTTCGGCCAAAGAAATGCACATAAGCTTTCACCTTGGCATTTTCCTCCAAGAAATTCTTGGCGTGCTTTGTCTTGAACTCGAAGTCGTGGTCGTCCGTGTTGGGGCCAAATCGGATTTCTTTCAATACCGTTTTGGCGGCCTTGGCCTTCATTTCCTTTTCCTTACGTTTTTTCTCGTATAGGTACTTGTTGAAGTCTGTTAGCCTGCACACCGGCGGGGCAGCGTTGGGCGAGATTTCGATGAGGTCGAGCTGTGCTTTATCTGCCCAGAACAACGCCTTGCGGGTTGGCACAATGGCACCCGGTTCAATCTGTTCCCCGACGATTTCACTGACCTCCTCTAGGTTTTCGCCTGTGATTCGGATTTCGGGCACCCTGATTTGTTCGTTGATGCGGAACTTAGGCTCTGGTGGCCTTGAGAAGTTGCGGTTAAATGTTCCTTTTGCCAAATGGAAATAGGTTTTGTTAAATAATGAAGTAATGTTAAGCTGATAAAGATGGATAGATGTCGAGAAGGTTTGATTCTTGGCCGCTTTGCCCCATTTCAAACCTGTTCTAACCTCAAAAATCGCTATCAGCAATTGTTTCGTGCTACGTTTCAAGCATTGCTTTCGTTCCGCTGGCTCCTTCTAATTTCATCGAGAACAACCGGGAAGCGGCTGGCTCCTGAAATTTTCCCCCACAAACGTAAAAAACAAACGGCCAATGCCCAACATTTCAGTTGTGCATTGGCCTGTTATTTATCGAAAATTGCTATAAAAAGCTGGTTTTGTCACGTTAGGCGTCAGTTTTCACTTCTTTAGCCAACGAAATAACCAAGCCAGAGCCGTCTTCGTTCATCTCAGCTTCCAAGTTGGCGCCTTCAGAAACCGACCCGTTCAACAGGAACTCGGCAAGTGGGTCTTCAATGTATTTCTGGATGGCCCGGTTCAGCGGCCTTGCCCCGAACTGTGGGTCGAAGCCTTTCTCTGCCACAAACTCCTTTGCCTTGTCGGTCAAATTAAGTTTGTAGCCCAAAGTTTCAAGCCGTTTGAACACATCCTTCAAAGTGATGTCAATAATCTTGAATATCTCCTCTCGTTGCAGGCTGTTGAAGATGATGACGTCGTCAATACGGTTCAAGAACTCTGGGGAGAACGTCTTTTTCAAGGCATCCCGAATCACCGTCTTGGCATGGTCCTCGGCAGCTTCCACCCGTGCTTTTGTGGCGAAGCCAACACCTTGGCCAAAATCCTTCAATTG
>JADLHE010000418.1 GCA_020848965.1 Saprospiraceae bacterium | reverse complement strand
TTGGGGCTGATTCCAAAGCCAGTGCTTGCATGCACGTCTTCAGTTTCATCCTCATTTTCCCGAAGCAAATGGCAGGTGGTGAAGAGGTCGCAAGTGCCATCTTCGTTCGATATAGCAGTAGCTATCTCGCTCGCCCTGCAACTACCGTCATCATTCCCGCAGGCAATGCACCTGAACTTCTGGTCCGATTGTAAGACAATTTCTTTGCAGGCAACGCCATCAATCCCGTGGGCACCATACCCATCCAAGAGCGAGAAAATGATTTTAGGGATGAAGCAGCCCCGCTTGTAGGGAACTGGAAGGTTCTGGAAAACTTGAATAGAGTCGGTGATAGTATTGAAATCCACTGCGATATAATCAAATTCCAAATCGTAGGATTCGACGCCTCCCAACAGTTCTTGCGCAGTTGGTAGGTAAGTGAAGACGATTTTGGCAGTAGGCTTGAGGCCGACTACGTTTTCAGCATGGATTTTTGAAACTGCATTTATATCACAACCTGAGCCATAAGGACATGAAACGTATTCAATGTCGATGCGGTCTTCGGTGCAGATTTGGCAAGTTGTATAGGTTACACAATCCACTACATCAGGTGTATTGTAAGGGTCGTCATCCTTGTCGATTTCAAGGCAAAATTGATACCCGCCAAACTTCTTGAAGGTATGTTGAAATGTGAAGCCTTCGTACAAAGCAATGAATTCACCATTGTCAGCAGAGCGTATCCACCATTTGTACTTGTAGTTGGATGAAAGGCTGGCATCGAAGCAATCCGGGTTTTCATAGTCAATCATGCCGATGAAGAAACAAGGGGCGGGCATTTGAACTAGATTTTGGATGTCTTTGATGCACTGAGCATTGGCTTCTTGGAACGAAATCGTAAAAAAGGCAAGTGCGAACAGGACTGAATTCTTCATAGTATGCAATCAGTTTGAACCGAGATTCGACTACCTAGGCGAAAACCAGAGTAGTCCAACCCAATGTGTGTGTAGTCGGTTGGTTAAAAAATGAAACAATAAAGCTGACTGAACATCCTTCTTTCGATGGATGCCAATAGGGAAAGTGATTGCAGAGTGTTGCTTTGCTCGCACAGTGGCTTTCTTGAGAAAAAACTGCACAAGGCTTTGGTGATAGCAAAAGCTATCGTTGGATATGTTCGTGGGAAAATTCTTGATGTGCGAGAACCGCACTAAACAGATGTAGGGTTATAGGAGGAATTTCTAAATGGGTAGGAGACTGAATGTTGGCTCCGTTTTTTCGTTTTGGATATCGTTCGTACTGCAAAGAAAGGCACAATTATTTGAAAAACAAATATTTGATGAAAGAGAATTTGTTGTTTAATGAAGCCTCGTTCTCGAATCTCAACAAAATCAATACTTATTAAAAATAAAAAAATGTGAAAAAATTTTATTTGAAAAACATGATGAGTTATCACTTCACCAAAGTGACATCTCCTTTCAATAGCTTCTTGCTTCCATCCAAAAACTCGACTTCCGCAAACCATGCAAAAACAGCTGGGTCCATCGCCTTTCCTCTGTACCAACCATCCCAACCATAGTTTGGGTCATTGGGAAGGAAATTGAACTGCTGGTACACCGATTCACCCCATCTTGTGAACACCATGAATTTTTTCACAGTGACCGGAATATCAATATTGGAAAAAACCATGAATACATCGTTGATGCCGTCATCGTTGGGGGAAAAAGCATTTGGAACGTACACATCATTGTCCTTTTTGACGATTATTTGTATTGGAGCGTTGGCTTCGCAACCATTGTTGTCTTCAATATGCAAAGTATAATTCATTGAAAAATAAGGATTTGCACTTGGATTTAAGCAATCAGAACAAGTAAGCGAGGTGGTTGGTGTCCATTCTATCAATACTAAAGAATCTAAGGGAATATTGGTCGTTGCATTGATTTGATAACTCTCACCGAGTTCAATGGTAACCTGAGCCTCCAAATCAAGCTGTAAGCCGCTTGCTGCTAGAAGTACGGCTTGGTCCGTAACGGTACAACCATTTGCATCACTTACCGTCAATGAATAAGTATTGGGAGGCAGGTTAGGGAAAACTGAGGCGTTAGAAAAACTGTTGCCTCCATCAATGGAATACTGGTAGGGTAGGGAACCTCCTGCTACTCCCTCAAAAGAAATTACTCCAGTATTTTGCAAGCAGCTAGGTTGAATAATTTGGATGCTAGCAACAAGTTCATCCAATTTTACTACGACCTCGTCTATATCTGAGCAACCGTTGATAGTGGATGTGACGACCAGTTCATAAGTGCCTGGTGCTCCAATGGTTGGTTGGGCTTGGTCTGCACCATCAAGCAATAAGCCATCGTTGGTATTCCATGAAAAATCGAGTGACCCCAAACCGGTTGAAGCGCCGCCATCCAAATCGCTTTCCTGCCCGTTGCAGCCCAAAGAAAATGCGTTGCCTGCATCAGCAGTCGGTGGTATAATGTTTTGATTTACAAAGGTTTGAACTTCGTTTGTGCAGCCATTCGCTGGGTTTTGAACTGTTAAAATATATGACCCTGGTGCATCCACAATTGGGGCCGCAGTTGTTTCTCCACTCACAATATTACCGCCGTTTGTAGTCCAAAATAGGGAACAGTTGCTTGGCGAAATAATGGATTGAAGGCTGATTTGTTCTATCGTACAGGTTATTTCGCCAGGCGGGGCTATTGAGACAATTGGACTTATGGTATCTGCCAAAATCACCAAATTTGCCGTATCTGAACATCCATTCGTGGAATCGAAAACCATCAAAACGTAGGTTCCAGCCTCATCTACAACTGGGTTTTGTGTATCTGCCCCGCTAACGATATGACCGTTGGTGGTCGTCCATTCAAAGCTGTAATTATTGCCTGTGCTACTGCCACTGGCGTTCATCGTGAGATTGTCGCTTGAACAAGTAATCTGTCCATTTGCACTCGCAATGGCATCCGGCAAGTCAACATCCTCTAAAACAGTAAGGCTGGCAGTTTGGCTGCAATGATTGGAAGTGTTCGTCACAGTCAGTACATAGATGCCCGGCTCATCCACGATTGGGGTTGGGGTATTTTGACCAGAAACTATTTGCCCATTTGTGGTAGCCCAAGAATAGTTAAAGTTTGTTCCAACAGAACTCCCTTGCCCATTGATTTGAACAGATGTTACGGCGCAGGTAAGCATATCTGGTGAACTTGCTACCGCAATTGGCGAGAGGGTATCCTGTGTGACAAGCACAGCATCAGAGTTGGCACACCCTGTTGAGGTATTGATAACTTGCAGAACATAGGTTCCTGGTTCATCAATTCTTGGGGTCAAACTATGTTCATCTTCAAGAATATTGCCGTCCTGCGTTGTCCAATTATAGATGTATTGTGCGCCAAAATCGGAGCCGTTTCCATTCAGCGTCAAAGTGGTTTCGGAACAATTCAACAGCCCAACTTGCCCCGCATTCACGAAGGGCAAAACAGTATCACTTTCAACGATTACACTACCAATACTTGAGCAATTGGAGGTAGAATTGGTGACAGTCAAAAAATAAGTCCCAGGTTCAGATACAGTTGCATTTAAGCTGTCCTGAGTAGAAACAAACAAGCCATCAGTTGTACTCCAAGTATAGGAAATATCAGGCCCAACCGTTGACCCAAACCCATCCAACACGACTTCATTTGTTTGGCAAGTCAAGATTGAGGCAGCTGCTATCGCAACAACAGGCAGGTCATTTGCTGAAGTTATTTGAACATAATCCGTTGATAAACAGCCATTTGTAGTGTCGGTCACCAGCAGTTGATAGTCTCCCGGTGCATTGATGATTGGGTTCAGCGTTGATTCATCGCCAATAATAGACCCATTAGTGGTTGTCCACAAATATGTGAAATTTCCACCAAAACTGGAGCCTGTTCCATTCAAGCTAATGCTGGGTTGCTGACAGGAAAGTTCAGCGGTAGCACCCGCTTCTGCGGTCGGGGCAGCCAAATCGTCGTTGACTGTAACTGTTGTCGAAGCAGTGCATCCATTTGTTTGATTTGTCACCAAGAGTTGGTACGCCCCAGCCGTATTCACAGTGGGATTCAAGGTGTTTTCTTCCTCCCATCCATTGGGGCCTGTCCAATTGTACAAAAACTGGCCACCTATACTGCTACCACTTCCATTTAGTTGGATTTCTGGCGTTTCACAAGTCAAAACCAGTGCAGGGTTGATTACCGCATTTGGCTGTGCAAAATCAACAGTAACCTCAATTTGGGCATTGCTTTCGCAATGGTTCATTTCATTGATAATCAATAAATTGTAAGTGCCGGGCAAATCAATTTGCGTTGTAAGGGAGCTGGTGTCGCCAACAAAATTCCCATTCAAAGTTGACCACTGTAGAGTGAAATTCGGCCCAAAATCGGAACCTGATGCATTCAAGGTAATTATACTGTCTGTGCAGGTAATTGGGTTAGGATTGGCGATTTGTACATTTGGTGAATCGAGGTCTTCCTCTACCAACACACTATCCAAAGTAGAACAGCCATTTTGTTCATTAACGACCATTAATTCATAAATCCCCGGAGCGGTCGCAATGGCAGTTGCGCTATCGCTCGCACCCGAAATATTGCCGTTTTGTGTGGTCCAAACAAAGGTCAAATTTGCATTTCCGGGCACATTCCCGATTGTTGCATTCAGGGATACTGAATTTGTCGAACAATCCAGATTTGGTGCATCGGCAAAACTGATAATCGGTGGCGCAGCCAAAGCTGTCACAGTCACGCTTCCTTGGCTTTGACATTGAGTGGCATTGTTGACAATATTGAGTACATAAGTGCCAGGCGCATCAACCGTTGGGCTGAGGGTGTTTTGCCCCGCAAAAAAACTACCGTCAACAGTTGACCAAGTGAAACTAAAGCCTTGACCTTGGCTCGACCCCGTTCCATCTAAGGCAATTGTGGTGGTATTGCAATCCAAATTGCCGGCTGCTTGAATATCAACAATTGGCTGCTCAATGCTTTGCTCGACCTGCACTATAGCGGTGTCGAGGCAGCCATTGTTTAGGTCAACTACGCTGAGCACATAAGTGCCTGCTGCTGTGGCAATGGTATTTTGACTTGATGTGCTTCCTTCAAAAGTACCGTCAATTGTGGTCCAGTTGAAGCTATAATCAGCCACATTTCCCGGAGCACTGCCAAGTAGTTGAACCGAGTTTTGACTGCAGTCCAATTGCCCGCTCACCAAGGCCAAAGCAACAGGCGGCACGGTGTCAATTACAACGGAAGTAGAAATTTGAGACCTACAACCGTTTTCAAGATTGGTAACTTCCAAGTTGTAATTACCTGATAGAGAAGTAGTTAAAGTGCTTGATGTGCTATTGGGGATAACACTGCCATTCAGGCTCCATTGATACTGGAAATTGGTGCCACTGGACGAACCACTTCCATCCAGCAAGACCGAGCTTGTTTCACAATCTAATTGGCCATGCTGCGCAATGAGTGCCGCTGGCGCTGTGGTATTCAAATCAACTTGCGCTATCGCCGTGCTTTCACAGCCATTTTCTAAGTTGATGACCGTTAAAACATAGCTCCCACCTGCATTCACCGTTGGTTGTAGGGTATTGCCTCCGGCAATAACACCTGGGCCATTCCATTCGTATTGAAAGCCTGAGCCTGCGCTAGAGCCTGCCCCGTTGAGTATGATGCTGGAATCAGTACAAGTTATAGCGCCGCCAACTACTGATGCCAAGGGCGGTGTCAAATCCGATTCGACGATGGTTGAGGCTGTAGAACTGCAGCCAGTACCAGTATCAGTCACTGTAATAGTATAGGTTCCACTTGCAGCTGCTTCAATCTCCAAATTGCTTGAATCCCCAACTAGACCAGGCCCTGACCAAGCGTAAGTGATGCCCGTACCAATTTGTGAGCCTTGACCAGACACTGTAACTAAGATTGCATCGCAATCCAATGTGTCAAGTGATTGGGCAATAGCGACCGGGGGCGCATTGGAAGCTGTAATGCTTGCAGATGCGGTGGCATTGCAACCGCCACTATCGTTAATGGTCACGGAATAATTGCCTACTCCCAATCCAGTTTGATTTTGAGTACTGGGCAGGCCATTCGACCAAGTAAACGAATAAGGTGCTGTACCGCCCCCAACGTTTAATGTGATGGCGCCGCTGTTTGGGTTGTTGCAGTCAACTTGTGAGCCAATGGCAGTGGCTAATATGGAGTTGGCGGCAGTAATAGTGCCGGTTGCCAGCGACGTGCAGCCAATTGCATCGCTAACGGTTACTTCGTAATTCCCTGCTGGAAGACCCGAAGCCGAAGGCGCATTTGGTGCGCCATTGCTCCACAAATAATTATAGGGTAAACTGCCGCAAGTAGTCGAAATGGTCATGCTGCTGGTAGCAGCGCAGGTGATTGGGCTGGTAGAAACGAGGGTTGCCAAATCATTGAAGGCAATGGTTGACTGCCCCGTAGCAGTACCCGAGCACCCCCCGTTTTGACTGGAAACTGTCGTGAATTGATAATTGCCAGCTTGCGTGGCAACAAAAGTATAAGGAGAACTGGTGATTAGAATTGGCGATTGGCTCAGCCCGTCTATTGTATAATTTAGAAGCCAATTGGGAACGCCAGTAATTTCAAGGGTAATCGGGTGTGTGTCATTTGAGTTTTCTAAGCAAAAACTTCCACCGCCAGCCGTCAAATTTGCGGAAGGAATTGGTGTCACATTAGCTTGGGTGCTTGCATTTACAGAGGTTCCGCACTGGTCAGTTATTGTTACTGCGATTATTTCAGCATCCGTTGGCGTGATGGAAATGGATGGACTTGTCTGCCCATTGCTCCACAGATATGAATAGGTGGAACCAGAAACCCCGCCCGTGATGCTAGCTTGTACGGTGGTTGAAATGCCTTCGCACACCTCAACAATAGGGAGCGTGGCCATCAACATCGGTGGGTCATTGACCTCAATCGTATAGGTTTGGTTGGTGCATTCGCAATTGTGCGTAACACTGATTTGGATGGTTTCCATACCCTCCAACAAGTTATCAGAGATGATACCAACGGGTACTGTTACACTCATTTGGCCTGCCGGAATCATAACAGTGGCAGGAAGTGCTTGAAAATCAACGCCTGCCACTGCAGTGCTTGCCGCAGTCAAGTTCAGCTCAATAGGAACATCGGAATTTATATCACTTCCAGCCGCTCTGGTAAAGGTGAAAAAAGCGGGGTCACAGCCTTCGATAACTTGGGGGGAGCCTGTAATTGGTTCGATATTGCCGAGTTCGGGGTCGCTTCCTGCATTGAAGGTGCCAGCGCCAAGAAAAATGGCCGAATCGAAAATGCCATCGTTTACATCTGCTATGACCAAGCGGATATGATAAGTTTCACACGGAATCACATCGGCAGTTGCAGTCAGAACGCTGGTCCAGCCATCAAACTGGATGTCAGTCATATTGGTTGTTGCTCCGCAATTGGGGCGGTTGGGTACGAAATAAGCGGTGTTGTCAACTTGGTTTACATTGTCAACCGAGACGAACAGATTGGAATTGGGCACTAGGGCGATATTCTCTCCATTGAAAGAAAAGCCGCCATTGATACCGGGGCCGCTGATGAAAAAACCAAACAGGTCGCTGAGGCCCGCATTCACGTATTCGCAATACTCTTCCGAGGCAAAAACGTATTCAAAACTGACATTGGTTGCCGTAGGCACAAAGTCGAATTCAAGCCCCTGAACGTCAAAAATGTTCTGACTGGCATAAATATTCAAGTCGGGGTCGGCGGTTGGGCCACCGTTGTAGTAACCTATTTGGTCATCGTTGTTGGGGCCAGCTGCCAGCGCAATATTGCCGGTGCTCAAAATCACACCCTCCTGAATACCGATGGAAGAAGTGCCGTCGGAAAAGCTGCCTCGACCGATGGAGGCCCCGATGGCTGTTAAATTTGAGACTTCGTAGCATTGTCCACCCAAGAAAATATCGTCGAGCAGGTTTTGAGGGTTCAGTACAGGCTGCGTACTTATTTTACTCAGTAAGCCATCGCCTTTTTTGTTGCAATCGAGGCATCCGATGGAAAACCAAACAGCGTCGTTTGCGCAAGCAAAACTGGTTTCGTCTTTTTTAATGGTAATGTCAATGCAGGAGGCTTGTGCCTGAAAACTGGCGCTCGGTGCAAAGGCCGCTGAAGTGTTGGTCAATTTCAGTTTTGGTGAACAATTGGGTTGCCCGGCCCAGATTTTATAGGACTTATTGGGCAACAGCCCACAAACATGAACAGCTTGTTCAATGTTGGGAAAATCGAGCCGCACTCGGTCTTGGTCACCGGTCAGGTTGATGGCAATGGCATTCTGCGAGGCAACAATGGTAGTCAACAGCATCAGCACGCACATCAAGGCAAGTGTGTAGAAAATCGGTCTCATCCTTTTGGCTTTAAAACAGATACAGTAAGTCGAGAAGGTGTCTTCGACAAAATTCATCGCCCATGTATCTCCTCCAACATGGTCGAAAAATAGATTGTCACACAGGGTGGGTGCTTAATTGTTTCACAAAAATTCCAAAGGGTGAGTGTCATACGTAAGTATGAAGCGCTTGTTCTGGAAAAATAATTTGTTCAAAGTTTTGTGAAAATAGGGAAGTTGCACCAGACATCTTGTTTTCGTTTATTGTGTCAAGTGCAAAGGGTAGAGTATTGCTTTGTAGGATATGCCCAACAGGATTTACAAATGTAGAAACTACTCTTGCAAATCCTAGCTAATATTTGCTGAATTGGCAAAAAGTTTACTCGAAACCAAATTTTGCGGAAATGGGTGTGATGCAAAATTGAAAGCGAGGGTACTCAAATCAACTTTCTCAACCGAAACTCGAATTTCATGCGTTTGCCGTCCCGCTTGACGACCAAGACTATTTTTTTGCCTTCTTTTTTGCGCATGGTTGCATTGATGCCTTTGAGGTTCATCAAGCTGGCGATTGCGAAATTGATGCGTTTGATTTCATCGCCTGCCTTTATCCCTGCGAGTTCGGCAGGGGAGCCTGGTATGACGGAATGTACCAGGAATTTGCTGAGTTGGTAATCTGTGGCAATGACCACGAGACCGCTTTTGTCGAATTCAAATTTCTCAAGGAAGCGCCTGTTGGGCTTCAGGTAAAGCTTCTGGGCAGGATAATCTATGATGACCTCGAATCGGCTCAAGACTTCATTGCCGATGACGCCATTTCTGTTTCTTAGCAGCACCGTGTCCATGTCGAAAGTGGCAGTCTGGAAATTGGTCAGCACTTCCTGGCACTGAAAAGCCCCCATTTGCAAGGATGCAACCCTACCCAAATGCCCCGTGAGAAAACCGCCCAAGCCCGCCCCAATATTGCCTTGAACGGCATTGGTTGGTGGCTTCAAGCCAGGGTGCGAGTCTGAATTGAGCAAAAGTGAAAGCATGGCGCCTGTGTCCAGCAAAAGTTTGACGTTTACAGTAGAGTCTCCTTGCGTTTGAACGACCGTAGATAGGTATGGTTTGTTTTTTTCAACCCGAATGGGAATAGCTTGCATCCCTTCCGTTGCCTTTTTGACGGATTTGTTCTTCATCAAAGTGATGAGCTTCTTCTCGTAGTTTATTTTTACAATTAGCCCTTTGAACATATCGGCCCCGATGATTCCATCAACATTGAAGCCAACCAATTCGTCAAAATTGAAATAGTCCTCTTTTAGTACCAACATGGTATTGCTGGGGGCCACCATGGTTTCTATTTTGAGATGGATGCCCCTTATCAAGTAGGCGGTCAGCTCTGTTTTCATGTCAGAGCCATAGATTTTGAATTCCCGTTCATAGGGAATTCCGAGTACATCAGTGATGGAACTTTTGGAAAGGATGGAATGCTCAGCGCCAGTATCGAAAATGAACTTTAACGGGAAGATGCCTTGGAAGACAACATTGACCAAGATAAGGTTGTTGGAAAACTCAAAAGGGATGTCCAATTTGTCAACATCCTTCAATAGCTCATAGCCTGGCTGTGCCTCAAGGCTTTGCCAGCACATGATAACTAAGCCAATGATATGGATGCATGACTTCATTTTGAAGCAATTAAACAGAACCCAGTTCTACAAGTTTGGTTTCAACTTCATGCAGCTGACTGGGAATGTTCTCACCTGACAACATTTTGAACAAAAGGGTTGCAGCAGCTACGCCAACTTCTTCGCCAGAATGGCGAACATGCGTGATTCCGGGATAGAGATAATGAGGCGCCTTGCCGTCGCTGATTGCTATGAGTGCACAATCATCTGGAATTTTGAAACCTAGGCTATTGATAACGTGGTACACCCGCACCATCAGCTTATCAGACATGGTGAACACGGCAGTGGCTGCCTCGTATTCGTCCAAACGCTTCACCAACTCCACTTCAACGTCTTCACCTTCCTTGATAACGAGCACATTGCTTGGGAGCACGTTGATATTGTTTTGTTGAAGGGTGTTCAAAAAACCTTCCGACCTCAATTTTGTCATGCTTAGTCGGTCGTCATCGAAAACGCCGATGATGTTTCTATGCCCCTTACTAATAAGGTGTTCCACGGCTAAGGCACTTGCCTTTCGGTCGTTAATTGTCAAATAAGGAATGCTGTCGTTGATTACAACTCGGTCAATCATAAGGACTGGAACGCCCATTTCCTTCAGCTTAAAGAGGTGAGCAATGTCCTTAGTCTCAGCCGAAACAGAAATCAGAACACCATCCACAAACATTTGGATGCAATAATCAATCAGTTCCTTTTCTCTGTGCAACTTGTCATCCGATTGCAGGAAAATCAGAAAATAGCCTTTCTGTTCCACCACTTTGCTGATACCTTGCAGCAACTCAGGGAAGAAAAAAGTATTGACCTCTGGCAGGATGACAGCGATTATTTTAGAGCTTTTGGAATGTAGGAATTGAGCATTGGGGTTTGGGTGGTAGTTGAGGGCGGCAGCCACTTCCTTCACCTTCTCCTTGGTTTCGGGTGCGATGTCGGGGTGGTCTTTGAGTGCCCTTGAAACCCCTGAAACGGAAAGCCCTGTCAGCTTGGCAATATCCTTTAGCGTGGATCGCTTCATTTTGAAAGCTTTTGGAAAAACATTACGTAGTCAGCATTGACCATCGTATAGCCTTGGTAAAATTACATTTTCATTTTGAAACCTAGGAAAGTGAGAAAAAAGTTTTCCACATCAAAGGTTTGAGCAAACGTTGAAGCAGCAGTTGCTGTACTCAAAATTATATTTTAAATGTGGTGGATGTGCTTGCATTTGTTTTATTTTTAGAGATTTACGAAGTTTTTTTTCAAAATGGATTCACGAAAGACCACATTTGGCCGTTTAGAACATATTCCTCAGATTTGCCCCGTTAGCGATGACTCATTTAACCCAAACCGAGTTTAAGAGTTTCCCAGATTGTATCCTCACTAAAAGATTTTTACAACTAACTTTTGTCTAACTAAACTAAAATTTGTATGAAACTTAAGTTTGACTATCTCACGAAATGTCTGCTGCTGCTGTTTGTGGCAATGGGCATGGGTAGTCTGGCAATGGCACAGCGCACCATCAAAGGTACTGTGACAGATGCCCAGACAGGCGATGTACTCATCGGCGCCAATATCTTGGTGATTGGGACCAGTTCTGGTACCATCTCTGACATTGACGGCACCTATGAGCTCAAAGTTCCAGAAGGCGCTACCGAACTGGAATTCACTTTCACTGGCTACGCTGCAAAACGAGTTACGCTCACTGCCTCCAACGTTTATGACGTGAAGATGGATGCTGGCTCTGTTTTGGAGGAAATTGTAGTGGTGGGATATGGTGCGGTGAAGCGCTCTGACTTGACTGGCTCAATTGTTTCCTTGGAAGAAAAAAGCTTCAACAAAGGTATCGTTGTTTCTCCTGATCAGTTGATTCAAGGTAAGGCCGCAGGTGTACAAGTAATCAACAATAGCGGTCAACCTGGTGGAGCAACATCGGTGCGGATTCGTGGAAACTCCTCTATCCGTACTGGCAACCAACCTCTGTTTGTGGTTGATGGTGTGCAGTTGACTGGAGCTTCGACAAAGCCAGGAACAAACACTAGTAACCTTGGTGCAACTCCAGGTTCTAACCCTTTGAGCTATTTGAACCCGGCAGATATTGAGTCAATGCAGGTGTTGAAAGATGCTTCTGCTACGGCTATTTATGGTTCACGTGGAGCAAATGGTGTTGTCATCATTACAACAAAAAAAGGTAAATCTGGCGCACCATCCATTGATTTTGGTTCATATTGGGGAGCAAGTTCTAATCTTAAGAAGTATGATGTTTTGAATGGTGATGAGTACCGTTCAGCACTGCAATCTTACGGTATTACCAATGGTGATTACGGTAAGAGCGTTGATGCTTTTGACGAGATTCTTCAAACTGGCATTACTCAAAACTACAACGTAGCTATCAGTGGTGGCTCAGATAAGGGTAACTACCGTTTAGGTTTAAGCTACTTGAATCAAGAAGGTATAATTAAAAACAACGGCTTGAAGCGTTATGCTGCTAACCTTTCCGGTAATTTCAAGTTTCTTAATAGCCAGCGATTGGGAGTGGATTATACTTTGATTACTTCTCAGACTACTGACAATGGAGTTCCTATTACTTCCAACCCTGGCTTTCAGGGTAACTTGATTGCAGCAGCATTGCAGTGGAATCCTACTCACCCGCTTTACAATGAGGATGGAACACCTATCGTAATTCCTGCATTTGGCAACACATCACTCAACCCAGTAGCACTTTTGGATGCATTCAGCGATGTGTCAAAAACGGTTGATATTGTTGGTCGTGTTTCTCCTTATGTCAAGCTAACAGACAATTTGACTTATAGGATGGACTACAGCATAGCCCATGGTGTTGGTAATCGGAATACTTCAATGGCTTCTTGGATTAACATCCAAAACGTTGAAAACAGGGGGCTTGCATCTATAAATCAAGTTGAGAATACCAATAGAATTCTTACTCACAGTTTGAACTATTCTAAGGCGATTGGTACTGGCCTCAATTTGAATGCTGTCGCTGGTTATGAATATCAAAAGCGCACTGAGAGAGGGTCTGGTGTTACAGCACAAGATTTTGTCAAAGGTTCTGATATTGACTTGACCAATATCATGCAGAACTCTAACAGGATTAGCCGTGACATTTACAGCTACTCAAATCCTGATGCTGAGCTTCAATCATTTTTCTTACGTACAGTTTGGAATTTAAGAGAAAAATATTTGTTAACAGCTACGGTACGTGCAGACGGTTCGAGCAAGTTTGGTGAAAACAACAAGTATGGTGTTTTCCCAGCGGTTGGTTTTGCTTGGAACCTCCACAATGAGGATTTCTTGGCTTCTGGTCCATTTGACCAATTGAAATTGCGTTTAGGTTGGGGTATAACAGGTAACTCTGAATTCCCTAGCGGTGCGGCTTCACGTCGTTATAGGTTCAATCCAAATGGTGAGGTTAAGCCAGACAACTTTCCCAACCCAAACTTGAAATGGGAAGAAACTACGAATGTAAACTTGGGCTTGGACTTTGCGCTATTCAACTACAGGCTTACAGGTACACTTGAGTACTTCAATAGGACAACAACTGATCTACTTTTCTCCCAAGAAGCCGTTCAGCCAGCACCTACTGGATCAAGGTTTTGGCTTAACCTAGATGGAGAAGTTGTGAACAAAGGCGTCGAATTGACATTGAATACCAATATTATCAACAGTGAAGAC
>JADLHE010000417.1 GCA_020848965.1 Saprospiraceae bacterium | reverse complement strand
GTGATTGGCAAGACCAGGACATCGTGTTCCGTTTCCGCTATGGCACCAATACGAGTGCGGAGGATAACCTCGGCTGGGTTGTGGACGATATTGAGTTCATGGACTTGCTGGCCTACAACAGCGAGACCTGTTTGACCAGCGACCAAGGCGACAATGTCTGCGCCATTGCACCGGAAGAGGGCACTATCGTTGAGTCTAAAGTGGTGATCGGTTCCGCTGTGGAAACGCTCGATGACTTGAGCCTCAGCGTTTACCCGAACCCTGCACAAGACATCCTGAACGTGGCCATCAATGCTGAAACCATGCAAGACATGACCATCAGCCTTGTTACGATTGAAGGCAAGTTGGTGGCAGAAAGGAAGCTCCAAATGCAGGGCAAACAGCAGATGTTGCTCAACGTGAGCCAATTGCCAGCAGGCTTTTACTTCGTAAAAGTTGCTACGGATAAAGGCAATATTGTGACAAAAGTGGTGATAGAATAAGCGTCAAGCTTAATCATAAAACCTAGAAAGAGGCCCGAATCAGTTCACTGGTTTGGGCCTCTTCGTTTTGCGGGCTCACCAAATCATCAACTTCCCAATCCATTTGCCGCCTTTTTCATCCTGCACCCGTATCAGGTAGCAACCCGCAGCGAGGTCTTTTGTCCCAACTAGGGTAGGTTGGCTATCCAATTCGCCTTTTCGAATAAACTGACCTTGTGCATTGAAGATTTCGTAAGCCGCAATCAAATCGTTGCGGGACAAAAGCTGCGCCTGATTGCCCTCGGCAATGGGGTTGGGATACAGTAAATACGCATCGCTTTCGAGGTGATAGACTGGGACCGTATCGCTGAAGACTTCGCCGCCGTTTTCCAAAACCAGTTTTAACCTGAACCTATTGACGCCTTCCAAAACGGGAATGTCGGTGAAGTAAAAATTGGTGTTGTTGAGGTTTGAAACAGTGCTTGAAGCAATGAACCCGCTCGCTGTCAAGCGTTCCAGTTCGGCAGATTCCAGTCCGTACAAGCTGCCAACGGAAGCTGCGAAAGATGCCTTGTCCTCGGTTTTTCCGGTAAAGTAGAAGCTGCCCAAATAGCAATCCACACCCTGTTTCGTGTAGTCAAAGCTTTGGCTTTTTGGTCCTAAAACCCCAGCTATGACGGGCGCAACTGCGTAATAAAATGACTTTGACTTGCCAATTTCATCTTCAATATAAAACGTGTCGGCGACCTCATCCACCAACTCCAAATACTTTTCACCGAGCGAAAATAGCTGGTAGGTGCCTGCACTTGGCTCCGTATCCCAGAACAAGAGCAAAGAATCTTGGCAGTCAAAACCGACTTTTGGCCTCAGTTGCGGGGCAATCAGAAAGCTATCGGAAAGGAAATCCCCTGCCAAGGTCTCCATTTTCAATTGGGCCAAACCTGTTTTTTCCGGTGTTATCCAAGGTTTGAAATAGCCTTCGGCCAATGCTGTATTCGTGGAAATGGGCTGCCAATTTTCATTCAAATAGCGAAAGGACAGACTGCCAGAATTGGTGGGTAAACTACTGGCCCAACGAAGAATGACGCCAGTTTTTGGTGGGAAAATGCCATTTTCAATCGGTGCTGTCCAATCAAAACCGCCAAGCGTGTCCACTTGCCAAGTGAGGGAAAAAACCTGCCTGCCCTGTAGGTTTTGGGGCGCAGTAACCAAAATCTGGTAAGTGCCCGACAACGGCATCTCCAGCGAAACTTGCTCAATATTGTTCAGCGAATCACGCCCCCGATGGGCTGGCATTGAAAGGGAATCGGTGTGAGGGAAAGCGTTCAAGGTCCACGGCAACCAAAGCGAACTGGTGGGCGGGTGCGACAAACCAAGGTCAATATCGTTCACCAAGGCCCGCTCTGCATGGATGCTGGCTGCTGGGTCGTTCCAAGCCAAAGTGATTTTGATGCTCGAAGCATTGTTCGGCGCCTCCAGCGCATAGGTTTTCACCTCGTTCGCCGAGATGGAATCTATCGAAAAACGGCCTTCCATCAAGGTTGCCAGGCAGCGCTCCGCATTTAGGTTCCCAAAACCAGTTTCGTAATCTGGGTTGGGGCGCCCGCTGTCTTTGGCCGTGTTGGCCATTACGGCCCTAATCAACGAAGAAGGCGGCAATTGGCCATTATGGGATTGCGAAAAGGCTTGCTGCATGGCAATAGCAGTGCCGGAAGCCAAGGCAGCCGCTTCGGAGGTGCCGCCCGTGCCAAACGCCATCAATTCGGGCTTGAGGCGGCCATCGTGCGCTGGCCCATGCGAACTGATTGCCAAGGGAATACCCAAGGAATCGGTGCAGCCGACGGAAATGCTGTTCTTTGATTGCTTGAAACGGCCCGTCAGGTTTGCAAAGCCCGTCAGATTGGCGTAAACTCCAATATTAGCAGCCTCCTGCCCAGAATTTCCAGCCGAAAACACATGCACAATTTCAGGATGTGCTTGACAATGGGCGTCGTAGGCTGCTGCCTCCAAGCCGTAGTAGTTGTCAATGGCGGTGCCATAAGAGTGGTTCTGTACGGTGACGTTTTGCGAAGCAAAATAGTCATCGGCAGTAGGGAACAGGTTCTCATAGCTATCGGATGAAAGCAGGACAGCAGGCACGACGCCCGTGGAACCCTCCCCTGAATTGCCCCCGCCACCAGCGAGTGTGGCCATGAAATTGGCATGAAGGTCTTTTTCGGGAGAACTATAGGATGAGAAAAGCCCCCGCCCTCGCAGGTCAATATCGCTGGTGTCGAACCGTTCTTCTTTGATGGAAAGCGTGAACCCGCTGCCATTGGCCAATGGCCAACGGTATTGCATAAGGTTGATTTGGTTGGTGCTGAGGTCGGCTTTGGTGGCAATAGCCTCTGTGGCTGGCCGACGAACCAATTCGAGGTACTTCACTCCATCAATGGCGGCAAGTTCGCCAACTTTGTTGGGTTGTACCGCTTGCAAATATTGGACAAAACCTAAAACTGTCTTTCGAGGCAATCCTTTTCGATGGGCAATGTACTTTTCTGGCAAACTGTAACCAGCATCCAAGAGGACAAGGATGTCTAGGCCCCCTGTTTTCGTCTTGAGTTCAAAAACGAGACTAGGGGATAGTTTATCCACGGTTTTTGCTTCGATACTGACTACTTGGGCCAGTCCTAGGCTCGTCAGGTGCAGGTATGCGAATGCCAATAAAAGATTTCTAAACTTCATTTTTGACGAAGATGAGGGTGCAAATTAGGGATTGGCCTTGTTTTAGTGCAAAAGGCAGCTATCATTAGCCCAATGCTTGGGAATTATTTGCTTGGAGCCTTGAATTTTTATTTTGTTAATGGCTTTATTGAATTTTTGAATTTAACTTAAATTCTTTGAAAAGTGTGATTTCAAGAATGATTAACTAAATTTTCATATTTGTGCAATATTTGTTTTTTTGTATTATT
>JADLHE010000416.1 GCA_020848965.1 Saprospiraceae bacterium | reverse complement strand
TAGAGTTCAAGTTTCTTGAAAGAAAACACTTGCTCGAATAGTACTTTTTTCACGGGTGGGTTTGTATCTTTGCGAACGATGAGTGAAAGACTTGACAAAACGAGTTAAAATGGCATATACTATCATAGAAACAACAAAAGCAAATACTTTCGTTTTTGTAACTCATAAAAAGGAGGCGAAAAAATCAATAGAGACTACCACTTATGTGATATATGAGTTAGTGGATGGAAAGGCAATTCTTATCCCATACAGTTCTGCTACAAGCGCAGTGTTTGATAATTTAAGTGAGTGTTTAATCTTTGTTGAGAATGTTGGGATAGACGAAATAAGGACTGGCAATGTATTTGAACAATTGAAGGAAAGGATAAGAAATATCGAAAAAGATGAAAATTTCTTTATCCAGCATTTAGGCAAAGAACTTCAATATGACGTTGTTGTTACAAATTCAATACCTTATTTATTGAAATTAAACACACGGATAATGCGATATGGAAAAAAGAAAGCTGGAGAGAATTTATATGTATTTATTGGAATATACCTTTGCCTTGTTATTAAGCTAATAGTAGATGGGAAATGGATGATTAACGAAAAAAATACTAATACTCAGTATAATTTTTATGTTCCTGTTATAAAAGATGATTTTTGGGGTGAATATCATTGTTGGAAAGATTTGGCGGATTCTTTCTATGGGAACAAAAAATTTGACATCGTGGAGTTTTTGAAACATAGTTTGATTAGGCGAAATCGGGATATCATTATAGCCGATAATGCCTTAGTCAAGTATAACAAATAAGGTCAAAAGACTGAGAGATGGCTGAGTTACCAAAGCGTCTATTTTGGCCCCTTGCCCTTCATTGCCACCCAAAAAAAAGGGGGCCAGCCCCACAGGCCGCCCCCCTTTTTCCAGCGTATTTATTCCTCAATTATAACACCCCGCTCTCCTACCTCCCCGCTTGCGGCTGCCCATCAGGCCGTTGTCCAAGAAGTTGTAAGAAACCGTGACGCCCATGATGAAGTACCAATCTTTTTTGGCGCTATCGCCACGTTGGGTGCCAGTGGCAACCACTACGGGTTCGCTGCCCGTCAATTCCCCAGTTCGGTTGCCAAGGGCGGCGGCGAGTTGGCCGTTGCCAGCCAAGAGTTCGGGATAGGAGACGTAATTGCCGCTCACATCGTCGAGGTAATCGGTGAAAGTGGGGCGGGCACCGAATTCTAGGCCGAGGCTCCTCGTCAGTAGCAGCTATTGGCAAGTGTTGATTGGCGTTGCCAATAGCCTTAGGAAAACGGTTTTTTGAAGGTAAGAAGCACTTTAAACACCAAGTTTTTCAAGCCCTTGCCTCAGTTTGATTATTTTTGCAAGCAAGTAACAGCTCTTACAATGCCAAGAAAAGATGTCATACATTTACCCATTCGGGCAGCCTTGGAAAAGGACGGCTGGCAAATAACCGCCGACCCCTACAAGGTCATTTGGGAAGGGAAAACCTACCTGCCAGACCTTGGTGCAGAAAGGGTGATTGCCGCTACTCGTGGGACAGAAAAAATCGCAGTTGAAATCCCGGTCATTGTTGTTGACATTGAATCACAAACCATCGTCCAATGGATAAAGTAAAAAAGTATCAAAACATCCTAGTTGCGTACCTGGAAGAATACGCCAATTTTGGGCAACCCATCCCTGGCATTGAGATGCAAGTCATCGCAGACCGGGAAAACAACCGCTTTCAATTGGTCACTGCCGGATGGATGCAAGACAAAAAATTCGTTTATATCATCGAATTGCACTTTGACATAAAAAATGGAAAGGTGCGAGTTTGGAAGAACGGCCTTGATGTGCATATTGCGGATGAACTTGAAGAACGTGGAATTCCAAAGACTGATATCGTCTATGTTTTTCAATCACATGAGGCCCAAAAATTGGTGGATTTAGCAACGGCTTAATGGTTATTGCCCATAATAAAAAAAGGGGGCCAGCCCCACAGGCCGCCCCCCTTTTCCAGCGTATCTATTCCTCAATTATAACACCCCGCTCTCCTACCTCCCCGCTTTCGGCTGCCCATCAGGCCGTTGTCCAAGAAGTTATAGGAAACCGTGACGCCCATGATGAAGTACCAATCTTTTTTGGCGCTATCACCACGTTGGGTGCCAGTGGCTACCACAACGGGTTCGCTGCCCGTCAATTCCCCGGTGCGGTTGCCGAGGGCGGCGGCGAGTTGGCCGTTGCCAGCTAGGAGTTCGGGATAGGAGACGTAATTGCCGCTCACATCGTCGAGGTAATCGGTGAAAGTGGGGCGGGCACCGAATTCTAGGCCGAGGTTGATGCGGTCGGTGAGGGCGTATTTCACACCGACACCGAACGGAATGGCAAAGGCAAAAGTTTTGTACGGGTCATCTAAGCCGTCCATGCCTTGGCCTTCGGTGCCAAGGGATTGCAGGTTTTCCCAATTGCCTTGGTAGCGGGCTTTCGGGGTGTATTTAGTGCCAGCAACACCTAGAAACAGGTAAGGTGAAAATGGTCTGGATAGCCCATAAGGCTGATAGCCCAGTATGTTCCACTCGCCCGTGAGGCCGAACTCCATCAGCGTGGTGCGGAAACTCAGGTTGCGGTCATGCACGAAGTCATCGTTTCGGACGTTGGCATCTTGGCCGGAGATTCTCGCCCAATTGAAGCCGAGGCGCACCGCAAACAAATCGTTCAGGTTTTGCTTCACAAAAAGGCCGGCTGCAAATTTCGTTTCCTTCAAATAAAGGTTGCTGGAATTGTTGGACAGGTCGCCGACGTAATTGGCGCCACCCAACAGGATGCCCGCCTCCAAATGCTGGGCTTGCGAAGCAAATGGAAGTGCAAGGATTGCTAGAATTCGAATGATATTTTTCATAGAAATGGTTGTCGGTGGACGGTAATCGGTTGACGGTGGTTGGTAGTCGGTGGTTGGTGTGTGCCTACCAACTACCGACTACCGTCATCCGTCAACCGTTCTTTAACGAAAACGTTGGGCCAAAACTTGCGCCATCTGCCCTTGAATTTCTAGAGCGGCGGCACGGGCCTTTTCGGCGAAATCTTCGCCGCTGCCTGCAAAGATGATGCCCCTTGAGGAATTGACCAATAGGCCCACTTGGTCGTTTAGGCCGTATTCGCAGACTTTTTCCAGTTCGCCGCCCTGTGCGCCGATGCCCGGCACGAGCAGGAAATTATCGGGGGCGATGCGGCGGATGTCTTGGAATTTCTCCGGGTGCGTGGCCCCGGTCACGAACATCAGGTTCTCAGCGCTGCCCCAGGTTTGCGCACGGCGCATCACTTTTTCATAGAGCGGTTCGCCGCTGCCGTCTTGCTCCGCAAACTGGAAATCGTGGCTGCCCTTGTTGGAAGTGAGGGCCAAGAGGATGACCCATTTCCCCTCGAAATCTAGGAAGGGCTTCACGCTGTCCTCGCCCATGTACGGGGCGACGGTGACGGAATCGAAGTCCATTTCACCGAAAAAAGCCTTGGCGTACTGCGTGGACGTGTTGCCGATGTCCCCCCGTTTTGCGTCAGCGATGGTGAAGATATTGTCGGGAATCAGCGACATGGTCTTCTCCAGCGTCTGCCAGCCCCGCCAGCCCTGCGATTCATAGAAGGCAAGGTTGGGTTTGTAGGCTACGCAAAGGTCGTGCGTCGCTTCAATGATTTGGCGGTTGAACTCAAAAACGGGGTCTTCGCAATCGAGCAGGTGCGGCGGCAACTTGGCCAATTCGCTGTCCAAGCCGATGCAAAGAAAAGATTGCTTCGCTAGGATTTCCCGGTATAGCTGTTCTCTAGTCATAGATGCAGGATTTCACGGTTTCTGCTTCTTGAAAGCCTTGTTTATGCCTCCGATAAAATTCAACACATCCTCTTTGCCCGTGCGGTGCTCGGCGGAGGTGATGAACTCTTGCGGCAGCGTCTCCCAAGATTCCAACAGTTTCTCACGGATGACGGTCAGGCTCTTGTGCAGTTGCGATTTGGAGAGGCGGTCGGCCTTGGTGTAGGCAATGACGAAGGGCACTTGGTTTTCGCCCAGAAAATTGAGGAACTCAATATCGTTTTTCTTCGGCTCCACGTTCACGTCAATCAGCACAAAGCAGCAGAGCATCGTCTCCCGGCCAATCAGGTAGTCGGCAATCATCGGAATAAAGCCCGCCCGAACCGATTTGTTCGTCCGGGCATAACCGTAGCCGGGCAGGTCAATCAGGTGCCAATCCTCGTTGATGAGGAAGTAATTGATGGTCTGCGTCTTGCCGGGCGTATTCGACACGTGGGCGAGGCCCTTTCGGCCTGTCAACATATTGATTAGCGAGGATTTGCCCACGTTGGAGCGGCCAATAAAGGCGTATTCGGGGAGTTTGGGTGGTGGACAATCTTCAATTTTGATGAAACTGCCACTGTATTCTGCTGAAAGGATTTCCATGATAAGCGCAAAGATGGGGCTTTGAAATTTTTCCGTTCACGATTTGCCATAAAAAGGCTCAATTTTGCAGAAATATACTGATTGCATGGCCAAAACCATCCGTGAAAACGGCTTTTACTTTTACCTGAGAGCAGCCTTCATCGTGGTGGGGGGCTTGTACTTGGGTATTTCGGACAAAACGGATGCCCTGTATTTTTTCAGCGCAAACAGGTCACCTTGGCTCGATTCGGCCTTCCGGTTCATCACCAAATTGGGGGAAGGGCCCATCTATTTCGTCCTCGGCATCGTCGCTTTGGCCGTGCGGCTGCGCTACACCCTCGCCATATCCATGACGGGCCTCACCGTCATGGCCTTTAGTTTTGGCCTGAAATCCCTCTTCGCCATTGACCGCCCAGCCGCCTATTTTGCGAAGCAAAACCTGACTGAACAGCTCAATTTTGTAGCTGGCGTGGATGTGCATACCGGAGCCACGAGCTTCCCCTCTGGCCATGCCATGTCGGCTTTTGCGCTCTACAGTTTGTTGGCTTTTTTCCTGCCTTCGGCAAAAAGGTACGCCCTGCCCTTGTTCGCATTGGCCTTCTTGATTTGCATTTCGAGGCTCTACTTGGTGCAGCACTTCTGGCCCGATGTTTATTTCGGTGGCTTGGTCGGCGTGGGGCTGGCCATGCTTTGGTTTGCCTTGCTGGGGCGCAAGGAGGCGAGCTGGTTAGATAGGCCCATTTTGCCCCTCCACATGACCTGCAAGCACATGAATCCCTAACCATAAGCAAATGTGAGCACCTCCGTTTTCCATCAGTTTTTGATGAATTCTTTCAACAATATGGGTTCCCCATCCACTACTACCTGCAGCCAATACGCTCCACTTGGCCAGCTCCAAACAGGCAGTATAAAGGTCGAGGACAAATCAGCCAACTTGAATGCCTTGACGCACATGCCATTGCCATTGAAGACAAGGAACTTGGCCTTACCAATCGGCTGACTGCTTTGTACGGTGATATGCAGGTAGTCGGTAGTGGGGTTGGGGAAGATGACAAGTTCGGTTTGCGTTTCCGGTCGCTGGCTGGTTGGCGTGGCAAGTGCTTGGCAGTCCACGTCCAGAAAGGGGTTCAGCGAGTACAGCTTCCCGTCAGGCTTTAAGGCGCAGACCAAATAATGCCAAATTTCTGGAGTGACAAGCGTGGGGAGTTTTGGCCAAAGGCCAATCTCGGTACCAATGCCCTCATAGACCTTGTTGCCGGCCTGCAAGAACGGCTCATTGGGGTCTTGCGGGTGCGGTATCCTGCCATGTTGCACTTGGATATTGTCGCCCAACAGCGTGGTGGTCGTCACAGAGTCAACCAAGAAATTATAGGTTTCTGCCCCCGCCACGATGTCATATTGCTCGCCCGCTTGTTTGGCGTAGTCGAACAGGAGCATGAACTGCCCATTGACTTCATCGTACATGAACACCTTTGCGCCTTCTTGGTAGAAAAGCAGGTCACGTTCCACGTTGTCGAAGGGCACTTCGTGCACGACCTTG
>JADLHE010000415.1 GCA_020848965.1 Saprospiraceae bacterium | reverse complement strand
GAACCTGCACTTTCGGTCGGGTAGTTGCGGTCTTCCCGGCGAATCATTGCACCTATGTTTGCTTTGATGTAATCATTGATTTTGGCATCAATGTTCGTCCGGAAATTGTACTGCTTGTAGTAGGTAGCAGAGTTTTTGTAAATAGCGTCTTGGAAAACATAACCCAAAGAAGTGAAATAGGTCAGGTTTTCAGAGCCACCGCTCATTTCCAAGTTGTGGCGCTTTTGTGGCGTCCAAGTGCGGAAAGCATCGCCAAACCAGTCCGTGTTCGGGTGCCCCCAAGGGTCGGAGCCATCGGCGTACTTGGCCACGTCACCCGGTGCGAAAACAGAGTTCACTGTGGCACCACTGCTTGGCGACACATAAGAACCTGTTGACTTGAGCGCACCATACGCTGCCGACCACTCTTCTGATGGCAAGGAGTAAACAGCCAACTCGTTCCTGATATTGGCGTACTCTACCGCATCCGACATTTCGGGCACCCGGGTTGGCTGCGCAAAACCTTGGTTGAAGCTGTAGCCAATGACTGGTTTGCCCGATTTGCCCCGCTTAGTGGTCACGAGGATGGCACCGTTGGCAGCACGAGAACCGTAAATCGCCGCAGAAGCATCCTTCAACACGGAGATGGACTCAATGTCCTGTGGGTTCAAGCGGCCAAAGCCACCGTCCCTGTCGGGGATACCATCAATGACGATGAGCGGGCTGCTGTTCCCCAAGGTGTTGGTGCCCCGGATGGAGACCCTCGCACCGTCCTGACCCGGTTCGCCGCTGGTCTGGATGACCACGAGGCCCGGCAGACGGCCAGCCAGTGAGTTGGACATGTCCACCGCAGGGGAGCGCACCACCTCCTTGCCTTTCAAAGAAGCAACCGCACCCGTCACGGTGACTTTTTTCTGTTGGCCATAGGCCACCACCACTACCTCGCTCAAGTCAGTTCCTTCTTTCAGGCTGATGTTGATGGATGTGTTGCCATCCACCGCTACCTCCTGGGAGACGAAACCCGTGAACGAAAAGACGATGACATCGCCTTTGTTCGCAGTGATTTCATAGGTTCCGTCAATGTCGGTGACGGTACCTCGGGTCGTGTTCTTGACGAGCACGGTAGCCCCGATGAGGGGCTGCGCATTCTCGTCGGAAACCACGCCCTTGATGTTCATTTGGCCAAGCGCATCCAGTGAGAGAAAGATGCCGAACAGGGCCATACACAAGGTTGAAAATCTAATCATAGTAAAAGTGGTTTACCAAAAGTTTTGTAATGAAAAATGTATTGACGCCTAGTTGAATGGATATGCAGTTGTTGAAAGAATGGGATAAAACCAGAGCGGAGAGTGCCAAATTTTTATCTAAAACAAAGTGGCTTAAAGAAATAAATTTTGCCGCATTAGGCGTTTGAAGTAGTATTTAAAACGGGTCGTAAAGGAAACACAAGTTTCGTAGATTAAGAAGTGTTTCGATGACATTTTTTTTCCAGCGTAGCTTTTTGCAGGACAAGTAGAAGGGTCAATTGATACCTTTGCCCGAAATCAAAAGCGCATGGCAACACAGTATTTCAAAACAAGCAAGGCCAAAACAAGCAATATTTTTAGTGGTGGCAAATGGCCATTCTCAGGCATCCTCTTCAAAAACCTGTGCCTGTTGGCCGCAACCCTACTCTTCGCCCAATGTACGAAAGAGCTGCCCGCTCCCCTCCCCGACCACGAAATCACCAGCCGATGGGCCGACCTGACACTATATATTACCAAGACCACCCCCGCCAACTCGCCCACCTACGCCGCACGCTGCCTCGGCTATATCGGCCTCACGATGTACGAAAGCATCGTGGCGGGCAGCCCCGACTACAACTCCTTGGCCGGGCAACTGAACAGCCTGCCACAACTACCCCAAGCCGAAGCTGGCCAAGCCTACGACTGGCGGCTGGCGCTGAACGCCGGGCAAGCAACGATTTTGCGGAGCATCTACAACCAAACCAGCGACGAGAACAAGGCGAAAATTGACTCGTTGGAGCGCTTTATTTTCGAGAATATTGCTGCGCAACAAAAAAATAAAGCATTGATAGACAGGTCGGTAGCATATGGTAAGGCCGTTGCGGAGCAAATCTTCAAATGGTCGGAAACGGACGGCGGGCATCGGGGCTACCTGAAGAATTTCGACAAGGCCTACGTGCAGCCCGAAGGCCCCGGCAAATGGACGCCCGCCCTGTTCTCGCAGTCGTTCAGCCACCACCCACTGCACCCGCACTGGGGCGAGAACCGGATGTTCTTGAAGGAAAACGAGGCGCTACCCATCCCGAAAATGATTGAATTCGACTCGGTGAAAGGCTCGCCCTACTACCAGCAGATGTTGACCGTTTATGAAAAAAACAAGGCACTGACCACCGAGGAGAAGCAAACTGCCATCTGGTGGGCCGACGACCCCGATTCGACCTTCACGCCGCCGGGCCATTCGTACTACCTCGCCACCAAAGTCATCGAGGAGAAAAAGCCGAGCCTTATCGAGTGTGCCGCCACTTATGCCCACCTCGGCATGGCACTGTCTGATGCCTACGTGGCCTGCTGGAAGTGGAAATACCACTATTTCAGCGAGCGCCCGAACACTTTCATTCCTAAGTATATTGACAAGCGCTGGGAGTCCTTCTGGCCCGACCCGCCATTCCCGGCCTTCCCCTCCGGCCATGCCATCCAAGGTGGCGCTGCGGCGGAGGTGCTCACACATTTATTTGGGGAGAACTATGCTTTCGATGACCGCTCGCACGAAGGCCGCTGGCCGGACGAAATCCGGGAGACCAAGTTCGTGGGGCGCAGTTTCAAGACCTTTTATGAAATGGCGGAACAGTGCGCCAATTCCCGATTCTTAGGCGGCATCCACACCCCACAGGACAATGAGACTGGGCTGCGGGAAGGGAGGCGGGTTGCGGAGAATGTGGATAATTTGAAATGGAAAAAAACTGACCAATGAAAAACTCAAGGCTATTTGCAGCCCTCTTTATCTTCTTGATTTACAATAAGATAGATGCCCAAATCCACTTCACCGACATCACCGCTGCCGCTGGTATCAAGCACGAGTTTGCGGTCTATGACGGCATGTTCGGCGGCGGGGCCTGCGTACTCGACGTGAACAACGACGGCTTCGAAGACCTCTACCTCACCGGCGGCATGAACGACGACCAACTGTTGCTCAACCAAAAGGACGGCACCTTCAAGAACAGCTTCGAGGGCAGCGGCCTGGAACTGTCCAAAAAATACGTGACCGAAGGCGTGACCAGCGCCGACGTGAACCGGGACGGCTGGGTGGACCTCTTCATTACCACCATCACGACCAAGGGCGAGCGGAAGCCCGTGCCACGGGCGGAGAACCTGCTGTTCTTGAACACGGGCGACGGCAAGTTCAAGGACGCCACGAAGGACTACGGCCTCGAAGACCTTTATTCTTTCAGCACGGGCTGCTCCTTTGGCGACTTCAATTGCGATGGCTGGCCCGATTTATATGTCGGGAATTATTTTCTCGATTACGATGGCCCGCTCACCGAAATTAATGACGCCACCATCGTAAATGCCAGCAAAACTGCCGAAGGTTACCTGCTTTTAAATAAAAATGGAAAGGCATTTAAAGACGCATATTCCGATTATGGATTAAATCACCGGGGCTTCGGTTTTGGCGGCCTTTTTACGGATTACGACAACGACGGAGACCAGGATTTACTGGTACTCCACGATTTTGGCTATAAGGCAAAACCCAATTATTTGCTCCGCAATAACTTCCCCGATAAATCATTCACTTATGTGGAAAAAGAGGCCGGATTGGATTTAAGAATAAACGCCATGACCGCTGCCGTCGGCGATTATGACAATAATGGTTTTATGGACTATTATGTTACCAATATCAAATTCAACCGCTTCATGGTGAGTGGTGGAAAAGACAAACCATATAGCGATAAAGCCGAGGAAATGGGCATGGGCTTTTTCACCATCAGTTGGGGCGCCAACTGGGCCGACTTCGACCACGACGGCGACCTTGACCTCTTCGTGGCCAATGGCGACCTCAACCCCAACTGCCAGCCGATGGGCGATTTCCTGTTTGAAAACAATCTTTACTCCCTGAATGACAGAATGGGGATGTTCATGGATGTAGCCCGCGCAGCAGGCATCCAAGACTTCGGTATTGGCCGTGGCTCGGTCATCTTCGACCTCGAAAACGACGGCGACATGGATGTGCTGGTGGTGAACCAAAAAGCCGTGAAAAACTATCCCGTGCCAAGCGTCACCCACCTCTATCGCAACGATTCTACGTATGGCAACTGGCTAAAGGTCGCCCTCGATGGCATCCACGCAGAGAAACACGGCCTCGGCTCACGAGTGACCGTGGTGGCTGGCGGCCAGCGCATGATGCGGGAAATTGACGGTGGTATGTCCAGCCACCTCTCGCAAAACTCGACCATCGCCCATTTTGGCCTCGGCAACGCCACAACGGTGGACTCCGTCATCGTCACTTGGTCGGGCGGCAAGCGGCAGGTGCTGACGGGGCAGGGGGTGAACCAGTTGCTGAGGATAAAAGAAGAGGGAGGGGCAGTGGTGCAGGCCGAACCAGACAAAAAATTCAATACGAGGTGGTTGTTGGTGGGGATTGCGGCCATAGTGATATTGGGGGTATTTCTGGGAAACAGAAGAGGTGTTGACCAGCTATCCCAGCCACCGCATTGAGCCAATCTCGTACAATTAATTTCTTAAACGTACGACTTTTCTGACCACCTCGCCGCCCTCATCACTTATTTTTAACATATAATTACCCGAAGGCAATGCATCAAGCCCAAGCCAATTCAAGCGATGGATGCCAACGATAAAAGGTTGCTCTTTTAGTAAGAATTTGACTTCTCGCCCAATAGCATCGTGCAGGGAGATGGAAAGCACCATTGGCCTTGTGAGTGTAAAATCAAGGCGCAGTCGGTCATTAAATGGGTTTGGACTAACTTGGATTTCATACAGTTTTGGCGCATCTTCTGTTTTATTTAACAATACTGAAACGCTTTCCGAAATAGTCAATCGGCAACCAAATTCTGTAGTGTCGTATAGGATGAATACAGTGTCATGTGTAAGCAACGACCCTTGATAAACAGAGCCATAGGGGAAAGGACCGCTGTCCACCCAACGCATTTCTTCAGGGTGGACAGTCAAATGTAACTCGATAAGACTGTCGCACTCATATTGGTTGAGTAGCATTTCGTTTTCAATGAAAATCCCCGCAGATTCATAGACAGTTCCAGAAAGAGGACTTGGTTCGCCTTGGCAAATGGATGACGCTATACTGGTGCTTGAAGTCGGATAGGCCGTAATTTCATCAATGACCAAAGTGTCGAAAATAGGGCCGATGTTCAAGGTTGAAAATGTTGTGTCTTCTTGGATTTCGACGCCATTGAACGATGTTCCTTGGCATAATTCCATCAGGTTAACGATTTCAACTACGGGTTTTATGATTGTGGACAACGTGGTATTAGTCACAATCGGTTCATTGAAATCGAAGTAGATATTTGCAGTATTTGGAATCTCATCCCCCACACTCAAGCCCGATTTTGGTCTAACCGAAAACTTGACGAAACCCTGACTCGCCAACTCGTCCGTGGTTTCGGGTACTAAGTTGATGTCCTCAAACAAGAAATTGAGGATGCCTACGTCCTCAATAGTATAGGAAACGGGATGCGAAGCAGCCAATAACCTAAAAGTAGTCACATCTATGTTTTGGTGTAGTGTGTCGAGTAGCCTGACAAAATCGGCAGGATAATTCCCCGTATTTTGAAAGCGGATAGTGTAAACAAGCGGTCTTCTTTCCAATAAGTCAAGTGTTGTATAGGCCTGTGGGCTAACCTGCTTGTCATTGGGGTCATGAGAGCCCACTACTGTTTGCAACAAGATATCAATATTGTTCTCTGGCTCCAATTCTAGTGTGTCAGTCGGTACTATCCAAGCAGTGCAAGTGATATCGGTGAAGATAGGGATAAAAAATTTGGTCTTGACAACCGCGTTGATATGCCTATTTTCAGCAAAAGCAAGGTCTTGGAAATGCCAAACAAGCGTGTCGCCGAAGGTGGTATCGGGAGCAGGTACTATGTCTTGCAGTATCAAATAATTGTTGAACAGCCAACGCACGTCACCTGAACCAGCCTTAGTGCCAACATTACTGTACGTCAAGTCAATTACCGTTTCGAAGCCTGACCTGAAAGGGCTATAGTTGGTTTGGGTCACACTCAAGTCAAGTTTGTCTGGTTCAAAATAAACCCCAAAATTCATGTCGCTGACAGACTGGGTCACCAAACGATAGGGTGGGTTTACATGTGAGTACTGTATGGGTTGGATGGCACTGAGGGTATCTAAATTTACCAAGGCGTTCATGGTATATTCCCCGTTAGCATTGGTAACAGAGAAATTATTCTCGCCAATTTTAACTAGCACATTGGGCAAAAGAGCTTCAATTCCATCTTGAACACTGTTATTGTTGTCGTCACTGTACACTTTTCCCGAAATAACGGAAGGAGCTACAGTAGGGTAGCCCATTTTCCAGAGGTTGTGCAGGCTGCCAATTGATGCTGTGGATACATATACGCCATCATTCCAACAAAAAATCCTTAAAATGTCTGAAGGCAAATTCCCTGTAACAGGTGTCCAATTCAGGCCAAAATTATGGGTGTAATAAACGCCATTTGCGCTAATAGCGAACAGTTGATTGCCTTTAGCTGCTATTTGAGTAATCGTCTCTAATTCACCAGTTACTGGATTGTAGAGGTCTTCGACTAAATTGAAATTCAAACCATCATCTATTGAGTAATAGATTTTGTTGTTGATTTCAAAGGTATAAAAAAATCCGTCTGTAGAAACAGTTCGGTGGAATGCTGTGGTGTCAGGCAGTCCATTGCCTACTAAAACCCAGTTGACCCCAAAATCTTCCGTTCTGTAGAGTTGATAGGTGCCAGCGGAAATTCTTTGCAAAAAAAGCTTGTCATTGTGCCTGAACATACTTTGGGTTTCGAGATAATAAGGACTGAATGGAAAATGTTGCCATGTTAATCCACCATCTGAAGATTTGCCGATTTTTGATGCAGCGACGTCATAAATGTCGCCAGCTGATTTATAATAAAATTTATGGGAATAACTTGTAGGGGTGGCATCAATCACCGTCCAATTTCTAAAACTACTATCCGCCACAACTAATTTATCACTCCATTCCCCATAAGCCTTCCCTTGATCCTCAAAAAGTATTTTTTGAGGAGCGTGATTTTCATCAACTGGGGCGAACCATTGGGTGTTACCATCAGGTGAATAATAAAAATCCCCCAATATGGTATAGCCCAATACACTGTCAAGGGTGAGTTTTTGTAATGTATAATCACATCCTAAGCCACCCGTCACGAAATCCCATGATTCTCCATTATCCAATGTTCTGTAGCATCCATATTTGTTTGGCCATATTACGACATCGCCAACTTTAATAGCCCTTCTTGTGTTGGTGATGGAATAGACATAATCCATGCTCAGACTCCCTGAAATATTATGCCATGTAAGGCCTGCGTCAGTTGACTTCTTAAGTCGACCATCTTCTACTCCTTCGCAAAGCCAAGTTCCTTCCGACCATTGAATGACACCAGGTTTGGATGAAAAAGCAATTGCACTCCAAGTTTGTCCACCGTTGACTGACCTATAAATGCTGTTATTTGAAATTAGTATGGTATCGCCATTTACTGCCACGTCATCATTTGGAGATAAACTAGCTGATAATGATAGGACAGACCAAGTATTTCCATTGTCTGTTGATTTATGCAGTGAATAGTCCAACTTAGCATATATCGTGTTCCCCGATACTATCAGCCTGCTAATTAGTGGAAGGGAGGCTACTTGCATTGGCACCTGATTGGTGCCAGCTTTCTCAAATCTAAACACCTTTCCGAATGAGGAGGTAAACACGAAGCTGTCGGTAACAACAACACTATTCACTACTTCAGGAAGGCTGGGTGTTAAGGTATCCCAAGTAAGACCGAGATCACTTGATTTCAGCAAGCCTTTTTCTTTATGGGCAACATAGACATAGCCGCTAATAGCGTAAACATTCCCTTCTGTGTTTGGAGTTTCAACTGCCAACTGCCAAGAAAGCCCAATATCGGCACTTCTGTAAATGCCGTTTACTGTTGTCAGAAAAAACACCCCGTTGGTATGTGTGATGTTGTCCGTGTTTGCACATCCGGGGCCAGGAATTGGTGTCCATTGTGCATAAACAAATAGGGGCATTAAGAGTAAGAGTAGCAATGTTTGTTTCATAGAATTTCTTTATGATATTTTGGAAATTCACAAAATGAGTAATTCGCTTTGTGAATAAGGGGGTGACAAACAGAAGGATTGTTTGAATCATTTTATGTAGGCAATAGCTAAACAACTGGTTATCTTTCCCTAGAAGACAAACAGTTGTTTGCTGCACAAAAAGCCTTGGATAATTCACAAATCAAATAGCAATGTCAAAATGCAAAAAGGAAGTATTTGCAGGAGGGTTGAAAACACAGGAGGGTTGATGAATCTTCAATCTTTCGGTTTGGTTTACAAAAACAGTTCCACTTCTCCTTGAAATCTAGGGAAACTTTGCCCGTCTTTAAAATTAGGCATTTTGATTGGATTGAAATCAATCATTGGCCTGGGCAGTTTGTTTTTTGGTGTGCCTTACTTTCCGCCTCTCCCTATCTTGCGCCCTCATCCATCACCACCATGCAGCTAAAAATCTTTCCAACCTACGAATCCCTCTCCACCCACGCCGCCGACGTCATGTTCGACGCCGTGCAAGCCAAGCCCAACTGCCTCATCGGCATCGTCTCCGGCGATTCACCACGGCTGGCCTACGACCTATTTTGCGAAAAAGCAAAAGCTAACAACTTGGACATCAGCCAGTTGCAGTTTGCGGGCTTCGATGAGTGGGTGGGCATTCCGCCATCGAACGACGGCTCGTGCCATGCATTTTTGCACCGCCATGTGTTCACGCCACTTGGTTTGCCGAAGGCGAATTTCCATGTCTTCGACGCCATGAGCAACGACCTGCCGAACGAGTGCGCCCGCATGAACGCCTTCATCGCCGAGCGGGGCGGGCTGGATTTGCTACTGGTGGGCGTAGGTATGAACGGCCATATCGGGTTCAACGAGCCGGGCGTGGATTTCAACAACTACGCCCATGTGCAACTGCTGGAGGGCATCACGCTGGAGGTCGGACAGAAGTACTTCAAGGAGGCCACCGAACTGAAATACGGCATCACCCTCGGCCTGCGGCACCTCATGGAGGCCGGGCAGGTGCTCATGTTGGCCAACGGCCAAAAAAAGGCAGACATCATGCGCCAAGCCCTTGAGGGCGAGATGGGCAACGCCGTGCCTGCGAGCATCATCCGCAGCCACCCGAACAGCGAGGTGCTGTTGGACGAAGCAGCGGAAAGCATGCTGCACAATAAGCTTTGAGCAAAAAGCGCCAACTGCTTGTCCATGCAAGCGAAGGCCATTTTTACGCTTCTGTTGGTATTTATCGCTACTTTTTGGGCACATGGCCAAAAAGAAGAATTGCGGTTTTATAAGCTTGAAGATGGCCTGAGATTTAAGTTTGTAATCATGTTCGAGACACATGAATTCAGTTTAAAAGCAATGGCCAACAAACCAGGGTTCAAGACATTCCACATTTATCCAAAACCTATCAAGCAGCTTCCGGTATTCCGTTAGGTACCGCCATAAGGGGATGGGATAGCAGTAAAGTAAAGCAACAAGATTTTCGCAGGCATTTGCCAATAAATGCAACCAATCAGCAATTATTTGGGTCGAATTGCCAACTTGAAATCCGAATAATGCTTCTAACTTTGCCTAAAGTTTTGCTCACCACTATTTAGGCACTCGCATCTTGAGTTTTTGGAATCAACATCCCCCTTCTGCTCTTTAATTCAGATTTTGCAACCAAGAATTTAAACAACATAGATTTAATGAGAAACCTATCAATCATTGTAGCTAGTCTTTTCGTGCTGACAACGGCCATTTCCTGCAAAAAAAAGGAACAGCCACAAACAGCCACAAAGCCCATTTCATTGGAAACCCGCTCCATTCAGCAGTCGAAGGGCAAGGACTGCGATGTGGCAGACATCAACCTCCGCAAGGACTGTGCACAGGTTGACTTCACGGTGCCAAAACTGACGGGCACAGGGACAATTGCCAAGAATGTGGACGCTTGGGCGGACAATTACCTCCTCCACCTCATCCATTGGGCGATTGCCAGCGAAGACGGCAATGCGCCTAAAACCGTGGAGGCTGGCATTAAAAGCTTCTTTGCCACCCACGACGAAAACGCAGGTTCGGTGGGCTCTGGCCAGTATGCCATGACCTGCACTCACGAGGAACTGCTCAACGATGGCAAGTACCTCACCCTGATGCTCAATGGCTACGCATTCACGGGCGGCAACCGGGAACTGAATGATGCCGCTATCGCCAGTTTTGACGTAAAAACAGGCAAACAGCTCACTTGGGCCGACCTCGTGAAGGATCCAAAAGCCCTTATCCCCATTGCGCAAGCAAAAGTGAAGGAAAGGAGGGAAACCGCCTTCAAGGAGGGATTCACCTTCGATAAAGAAGAGCCGTTTGCCCTGCCTATGGCCTATGGCCTAACAACGGATGGTATTTTGATGCACTACACGGACGGCGAAATTTACCAATTGGGCGGCAATACGGAGTTCACCGTTTATTTCAACGAACTGGGCAACAACCTGAAACTGGCGGCCCCCGCAGCACCGAAGGAGACCGAGTCGGATGAAGATGTTTATGCCCTCTATGAGGTAAAAGGCAACGAAATGGTGATTTTCCCTTTCGAAATAGAAGTGAGCAACAGTGCCAAGGCAGAGAAATTGCTGACGGGCAAAAAGGAGACCCTTATCGTATCCGCCAATTTCTGGGGCGTACCGAAAGACCCGAAGGAGAAAGAGAAGGGCGAAGACGGCATGGTGAGTTTTGTGAACAAGGACATCGAACTGACGGGCGACAACCGATTGGCCCGCTTCGAAGGCTTGACGTTCAACAAATCTTTGCTTTCCAAAGTGGAAGACAAGGATATTTTCCTGCTCATCAATGTATTCAGTGGCCGCAAATCTTCGAACGACAACCTGCTTAACTGCGGCATTCTGGAGACCAAGGTCAGCCAGGTTGTCAACAAACGTTTCGTGCTCGGCTGCAAGCTCATATCGGAACCAGAAAAGGTTGGCCCAAACATGGCCAACCCGGTCGCCTGCTATGCCTTGCCGGATGCTGAAGAAGCTCCAAAAGGCTCGGTTTCCTTCCTTGTCAATTGCGATTCGGTGGGAAATATGTCGTTTGCGGATTCGCCGATGAAAGACCTTGACGCATTGAAAACAGCCCTTCGACCGCTATTGAAAGATTGGGTAAAAGCAGATGCGAAAAACCTGCCCGGCATCGAAACCGATGGCTGCCTGATGGGCAACAGCGGTGCCATCCGGGACATGTACGAGGAACTGACAGCCGAACTGACTGGGAAAGCCAAGCCCGCCGAGATGGAAAATGCGGATGGAAAAATTAGTGAGAAGAAAGTAAGCAAGGAAAGCCCTGATGCCAAACCGACGACCAAGACCACATTTCCAAAGGGCCTCGCTGGGGTTTACAAAACCTCCAGCAAGAACTGCCCGATAGAACTGAAAATCGTTTCAAAAGGCAATGGCTATACTTTTTCGCTCAAGGAGGGAAAAAAACAGCATACTGGAACCTTGAAGTCGGAGACGCAAAACCAATTGATATTCAACGGTTTGTACGGAGCAGAACCAAAAGTGGAGGTCGAAGGAATGATGGAAGGCGGCAATATTGTGATTCAAAACTATGGCAATTCCCTCAATTCTTTTACGGTATTCAAGGGTTGCGACGAGAAGTACATTCAATTGGTAAAAACCACTGAAACTGCTCCGGCGAAAAATGACAAATCTTCTGCACCCGCAACAGCCAAAGGCGGCGCCCCCACTGTCACCCTCAAGCAGAACGGCGATATGCTGCTCAATGGCAAGGCAGTCGGTGATTTTGACCAGCTTCGCAAACAGCTGCAAGCAGCCTTGTTGGCGCAAGCCACCATACCAGATAAACTTGAGTTAAAGACAGTTGGCGAGACGGGCATGGGCGCACGTGGTGAGGTGAACACCATCATTTCAGAATCCATCGCTGGCGCAAAATGGGTGCGCAAGAAAGCAGCGATTGCAGCCTTGAACACAGCGGTTGGTAAGAAATTGGGCACGTCCACACAACTGGACTTGGGTACTTACCAAACCAACGGCAATTTTGCCTACATCAGCGCCAAACCGAAGCAGGCGGACGGCAAGGCAATTGATTACAGCAAGACCGCCTATGCCAAAGAAGCTGCCGCTGGCAAACATGCGGACAATGCCATTGGCCTGCTGCAATACGACAAAGGCGCTTGGAAAGTGCTGACTTTCAGCCTTGGCGTGACCAAAGCACCCGTGGATGCATGGGTAAAGGACTACAAAGCGCCGAAGGCATTGTTTGGGAAATAATCAACAATAACCAGGTTTCCGAAGTCTTCAAAATTTCGGGAACCTGGCATTTCACTTATCATTTTTTAAAAACAACAAAATTGAAAGACTTTCGCTTTTTGGCTGTTGGCCTTCTCCTGTTGACTTTATTTATTTCCTGTAAAAACGAGCCGAAAGCGCCCGAAGCGCCCAAGGCTGTGACCATGGGCAGCCTTTCCCTTGACAAAAATGGCGGCACCGACTGCGACAAACCCGACACCATGCGGGTGAATTGCGTGGAAATCAAGCTGAAATACCCAGTCATCCAGCAAGGGGGCGAGGCGCTGAAAACGAGCGTGGCAGCTTGGGTAAACGACGTTTTGGTGGGCATATTGGCGCCTGCTACCGATATGGACTCCACCGCTGCAACCACCCCAGATGCGGCAGCGGATGCGTTCATCGCCATGCAAGCGGAGTTCGCCAAAGATGCAGAAGGCTCGCCGATGGCCAGTTGGTCGGCAGAAGGCTCGGACACCATTTTGCTGAACGATGGCAAATACCTGACCTTGGAAATCAACAGCTACACCTTTGCAGGTGGCGCACACGGCATGCCATTGTCGGCGGTGGCTACTTTTGAGGCAGAAACGGGCAAATTGCTCACCCTGAATGATTTGGTGACGGACACAACAGCCTTGAAAAGCCTGCTCGAAAAGAAGTACCAAGAAGTGCGGGCCGATTTGTTCAAGCCGACCGACGGCTCAGAGCCGTTCCAATTCGACGACGTGTTCCAGTTTGTACTGCCAGCCAATTATGGCCTCGTGAAAGAGGGCTTATATTGCCATTATCTTCATTACGAGGTAGGGCCTTATGCCATTGGCGACACGCAGTTCGTACTGCCATTTAGTGAAATGGGAACCATTGCTAAAATCAAATTTTAAACAATTTAAATGAAAAACTTAATTCTGTTATTCGCCTTGTCGGCGTTCGGCTTTGTGGCTTGCAACAATAAGCCAGCCGCTACCGAAACCGCTGCCACTACTGAAGCACCTACCAATAACGGTGGCTCGCCAACCGAAGCCGACCTTGTGGAAATAACGAACACCATCCACAATTTCTATGCTTGGTATGACGCCAATATACAGGCATTGTCCAATATCCATTTTCTTAAAGGGAGCGGCAATTCCACGACCATTGATGAGGTTAAGCTTAATGATTACCATAACGCATTAAAAAACAGCGGCAGCCTATCACAAGCCTATTTGGATTCCGATAAAGCTTATTTAAAAAACTTGGAGGCCACTGCTTGGAAAAACGAAAACGTGGAAGAAACGCCATTATCGGGCTATGACTACGACCTCTTTTTCTGCGCCCAAGATTGGGATATTGCGTTCTGGAAAACCGCAGCAGTGACCACAGAAGCGCTTGGCACAGACAAGGTGACGGCCACCATGTCTGGACAGGAAAGTGGCGGCCCACGGACGCAAAAATTTGAACTGGTGAAGGAAAACGGCAAATGGCTGATTTCGAAGATAATATGCGCCCAATAGGGCTCTGCTGAAAAAGCTATGAAAGCCGTGTTTGTGGTTTAGCAACCGCAAACACGGCTTTCCGCCTCCTTTCGGAGACATCGGAATTTGGTGGAAAGTATCAGCCAATTTAGGCACTCAAATAATGGATGGAATTCAAAATTTAAAAAGCACAGTGCGGCAAAATTTTATTTTTCAGCACCAACAGAATTTTTGTTTGTAAAGCCAACTTGAATAATCTACCTTCGCAGCGATTTCACCATGAACATCGAATTTAATTTGTTATTAACCTCGCCATTCTATACAACTTCATTCATCACGGTCATAAAGGTTTGTTTCAAGAAGCTCACTCCTTTTGTTTGATAAGATTATCTTCTTGTTCAAGGTTGATGTCCCTTTGCTACTCCTAAAAACTAGTAAAATCTGAACTGCTTAGGCGTCACCATCTAGACATCATTTCCACATTTTCAATAACCTTTTTTAATCTCCTGATGAAAATTTGTTTTACACTAAAACCCATGAATAGCAAAGCAAAGTCTTTGCTAACACTTGCATTTTGCTCCCTGCTAGGCATTGTGGCCACTCAGGCTCAAAATGACACCCCCTGCGAATGCTCACAGCGATGGGAGCAAGGCGACAAATGGGACGGGAACGGCGGCATCATAACCGTGAACAACCCCGGCGCACAGCCAAAAGGCATCGTTGCCTGCGGCAATGGTGCCGAGACCCAATCAAACATTGCCGTTGAGTACCAATGCAAGTACAACCCAACGGAATTCTTGATTGACTTGCCAATAGGTGGCTGCACCGACCCCTTGAATCCCGGTGGT
>JADLHE010000414.1 GCA_020848965.1 Saprospiraceae bacterium | reverse complement strand
AATAATAGCTGGGACTTACGAGAGGAACCGACCAACCAGCAAGTATTTGCTGGATATTGAAGGGAAGGTCAATAACTTGCAAAAAGTATCTTCTGACCACTTTAGATTTGAGGAAGAAGAATGGCACACTGGAGGTGCAGGTTACTATTATCCGCATTCCTTTAGGAATCATCATTATGTTGTAGATGTATCAGAAAGCAACACCAAATTAGATTTTATATTAAATTCTGCTCAAGCTGACGTGGCCATGTGGCTATATGGGCCGAATGGTGGCAACCCTATAACATATGATTATGGCGACAGAGAAGAGTTTATGGTTGAGGACGTAAATAGTGGGCAGTACACCATCGTTGTCGGAACTTATGAAAGAGGAACTGTAGATGCCTTTTACGATTTAGATATAGTTGGAAAAATAACCAGCGTGAACAAAATACCCTCCCAAGACACTATTGCTATTGGAAACTGGACAAATGGGGCTGGATACTCTGACGCAAATTCTCTTCAAAACAGAGTTTACACATTTGAAGTTGTACCCAACTCTAACATAGATGTCATTCTTGAATCAAACGATGTGGATGTCTGCTTGTGGCTTTTCAAGCCTAACGGTGAGCAAATTGACAAAGAGTACGGTGATAGAGAGGAATTCATAGTAAGTGACGTAAGTCAGGGTGGGGTGTATAAAGTGGTTGTTGGTACTTACGAAGAAGGTGTAACAGGGAACTATAAACTGTCCCTAGTTGGAAAATTTACAAACTTCCAAAAACAATGACAGTAGGATGGAACTTTTGCTTAAAAGAAAAGATTAGCGGTAAAAGCTATGCTAAAAGCAGAAATAGAAAGTTCCTTCAAACTTACTGTTGGAAGTGTACTGTTTAAAGATATTTCTTGAGGAACTACCTTGACAGTCTTTTTCAAGTATGCCCCTTTTATGCCCACGAATAAATTGCTTTCTTCGCTTATGTTGTAGTAAATTGAGAAATCTGTTTTAATGTAACCTAAAGAGTTAGACTGACTTTTTAGGTCAAACAATGCCCTATCCACAGGGGATGATGCGTGAGTGATAATCGCATCAATTTTGTTATTACTTGATCCTCCATAGAAGACACCGAATGATGGTTCTAGTTTTGCAACCAACCTCGAAGACTCCCTAAAATACCCCAATCTGATTTTCCCAGCAAGGTAATAGTATTCGTAAGCGTTGGAGGTTATGTCAACTGTTTTGTACTCTATGTTATTGGTTATCAGCGCAATTTTGATGTTAGAGTTCATCGCTGATGTGTTGATTGGTATGCCAATTCTACCACCACCGATTCCAACACCCACGAAATGCTTTAGATTATAGTTAATTGAAAAATCAGCACCCCACCCGATATTCGCTAATCCTGAACTTGTGTTCCAAGTGTTATCTATTTGATTGTAAAAGCCGTTCTCGGTGAATTCCTTGGTTGGAAACCAACCGCCAGCTGTCAAATCTATGTCAAATCTTCCAATGGGTTCTTTTGGCGGACAGCCGTTATTATTGCCTTTCCCAGCAGTGTAACGGCAATCATCTATTTCGTTACAAAAGTAATCTTTGTCATCATCTGGGCACCCAAGACATCTGTCATAATTTTTATCGCCCCTCTCCAAGGGGAGCACATTGCTATTTTGTTCAGTTCCTGGACATTTATCTATTATGTCGCAAACGCCATCTCTATCCCCGTCAGGGCATCCATTGCACTCATCATAACGAACGCTTCGTTCTCCTTTAATGTTTGGACATCTGTCTTCTTTGTCTATAATGCCATCGTCATCCCTATCTGGGCATCCACCATTTTCGATAGGGCCTTTCTCATTTGGGCACTTGTCCAATCTGTCGCACAACCTATCCTTGTCAGTATCCGGGCAACCGTTACAATCAGCCATTTCCAAGTTTTTTTCGCCGTACTCAGATACACATGCATCATCCTTGTCTGGTACACCATCTCCGTCTTTATCGGGGCAGCCATTTGTTTTGCTAGGTCCTTTTTCGTCTGGGCATTTGTCCTCAATAATATCACAAATTTTGTCTTCATCCTTGTCTGGACATCCTTTACAAGCTCTGAACCCAAAAAGGTTGGGGCACTCGTCGTCGTCGTTAAGAATACCATCATTGTCGGCATCTGGGCATCCTGTTGGTTTGTTGCCTCTAATATTTACACATCTGTCTTCTTTATCAATCACACCATCTCCATCGGTGTCAGGACAACCTCCGTAAAAAAAACTTGGAGCATTGGGACATTCGTCTTCAGCCTTATAAGTGCCATCATCTTCATCACAGAAAGTGTCAAAATCTCCATCAGCCTGTTGCACAATAGCGTCAATTTTTAAGTCCTTAATTAATCCTCTTGAGTCTTCATAATATGAGAAGTAGTAAACCAGGCTGAATGGTCTCGGGGGAAATCTACGACCCCTATAGGATAAATTAAGAGTCATGATTACGCTTGCTCTGATTTGTGAATTACCTTTTAGTCTTTCTTTGTCAATTCTTCGTTTTATTCGTTCAGTCAAAACAGTAGTACCATCGTAGTCATCTTGAAGAAGCAGACTTGTAAGATTATCAATAGGAATGTTCTCCAACCCTTGATAGTTGTTAGAATGTTCTTCCAGAAAATTAAATGTACTGGACTCTTTTTGTTTGAAAATCCTGTCTGTTAGCAACCTTCTTGCATCAATTGCTCTGTCTGCGTCATTAATAAGGCTATTGATATTGTTCTCAAAGTCATCTATTGAGCGATGAACTGCGTCATTTACATTTTGAGCATTGCCGAATTGAGCAATCAACAACAGCAATAAGCTAAATTGAATTGATTTTGAACTGTTAGTCTTCATTTTCTTTTTGGAAGTTTACTCGTGTCCGTTACTTCTATGGCAGTAAATTTTATTAACCAAGCGCCTTTTCCCGAATATGGGTCTTTTTCGTAAGTTATCCTGAACTTTACTTTTTTCTCTGTAACATCTCCGTAAATTAACGTTCCAGATGCATCATAGCCCTTGAATACTTGAGTATAACGCCCCTCCCCTTTGTATGATGAGCCATTTATTTCGGTCAATTTGGGCGGGGCCGTAATCGAACAAAGATAATCAATTTCACTATAGGGCAAATCCCTCAAATGGGTAAGATAGGTGCTTGGGTGGTACGGAATCGAATTATCGGGTTTGTTGACGTTAGAGACATAGATTAAAGCACTCGATGTAAAATAATAAGAAGCGGCAGTTGATATTACCTCGTCCCTTTCTCTTAACCCCATAGATTTGTCGCAAATTGTTGTCAAATCAGTACAAAAGTCTCGAAGTTTCCGATTGACTTTCTCAAGAAGCTGTTCCTCTGTAAGTTTCGGAGGGTCTTGGCATATTACAGCTATACTCACAAGGCAGAGAATGGTTGTAAAAAGGAGGTTTCTCATCATGATAAGCGTCATTGTCTTTCAAATTCTAATGATACAATTTTATTGTTTTCATTCAATTTGAACTCAATTATTTTTATGTCTTCGTGTATCACTCTTGTGTTGAGATATTCTAAAAATTGTACCACATTGTCACCTTCTACCGTAGGTGCAAATCCTCCCCCTTCTATGACGGAAGCATTTTTGTCAAAGTAAGTTAGGATTTCTTCTTTTAACCTTTGCTGGAACCTTCCTCTTGCAAGTTGGGTTAATTTTTCTTCGAGAATTTCTTCATTAACCACATCTTTTACGGATGATGAAATACTACTTGTATCACCTTCCTTCGACACTGGCGGCAGGCTTTGCTGCCCACCTAGTACCGCCGAATCACCATCAAAAACACTAGGGTCGTCTGGAAAAAATATTGCTATGATTTTTTCCTTACGACGCTCTGGCAATGCGGAAAAAACTGCATAAGAAACCATACAAAGCCCAATCCCCAAGAGCACAATCCATCTGACTTTTGTTGGTGCTCTATTCAACAATTTTTTGAATTCCTCTTGGTGGAAAGGCAAGGATGAGTTACTTTCATTATTACTCATTAAAAAGGTTTTTTAGTTTTTTTTTTTTGAATTGTTCATACACATTTCAATTAGCGTTATTGCAAGAGTAGGTTATTGCCACTGCAAATACAAAGTCACACCAATTGAATTGTTGTCCAAGTATATCGTGGATGGGAAATTACCTGCATCAATATAATCTTGTATTCTGAATGAATTGCTAATTCCTACTTGAGTATCCGTAAAAGGGGAATCTGAATCCCAAACAGTAATTGCATAGGTATTATACTTGGAAGGTATTAAGCATGGTGTTTGGCACACCCAAGATTGAGGTAAATCCCAAGATTGAATATCTAATACAATATCACATGTTAAGTTAGACGCATAACTTTGAGTTGTGTAATCCCAAAAGGCAGTATAAATATCAGGTCCGTCACACCCATCTCCCCAATAAGTACAGTCGTTTGGCGGAAGATTGGGAATATAAGTAACCTCAGTCTTGATTATTCTAGCTTCAGTATAAAGCGGAGCACTGTTTATGAAGACTTCGGTTGATGCAACATCACTCAAGCCACCGTTTCCAGTGGCTTTCAGTGATACGTAGAATACTCCGCCATATTGATAGGTGTGGGAAGGGCTTACTTGAGTAGAAGTTCCTCCGTCACCAAAATCCCATTGATAGCTATTGCTGTTTTGTGAGGTGTTGTTGAAAGATACCGTACAAGGTGCATTACACCAATCATTGTTAACTGTAAAACTGGCTAGAGGGGAGTTGGGTGTTGTAATAGTTATTTCGGCAGTTGCAACATCTTCTAACCCTCCATTTCCTTTGGCTTTCAGTGATACGGAGAATACTCCGCCATATTGATAGGTGTGGGTAGGGTTTCCTTGAGTAGAAGTTCCCCCGTCACCAAAATCCCAAGAATAGCTGCTGCTGTTTTGGGAGTTGTTGTTGAATGTAACGGTACAAGGTGCAAGACACCCATTGTTGTTGAATGTGAAATCAGCAATCGGTTGGGCTTGGGTGGGGCTATTTATAACAACGGTATTCGTTACTGAATCTACACCGCCCGGTCCAGTCACCTTGAGAGTAACATCGTAGGAGCCAGAGCTTTGATAAAGATGAGTTGGGTCTTTTGCATTGGAAGTTCCACCTTCCCCGAAATTCCATTGGTAACTTGTTTCATTGGAGGATTGGTTTTCAAAAGTAATTGTACAAGGAGCTATGCACCCGTCATTGATTACACTGAAAGCCGCATTTGGTGCGTCAATGATAGGAGGTGCTACGACTAAGACTTTTTGTGTTATCTCATCTTCGCCATTTTCATTGAAGGCTGTAAGGGTCACCTCATATTCGCCTGCAGACGAGAAGGTGTGTTTAGGGTCTTCGTCTGAAGATACTGGCGACATGTCCCCAAAGTTCCACCTATAGTAAGACGAATTCTTGGACTCATTGATGAATTCAATTTCGCAGGGGGCGGTACATCCATCATTATAAACGTTGAAAAGAGCCTCTGGCTTTTTCTCTTTTTTACAAGATACCAAGCAATTGGCAATAGCTAATAGAATAGAACAGGCTAAAGTGAGATGCAGTATGTTTTTCATTATTTGCGGTTTAAAGTGTATTTTGATATTGACACAATGATATCTAATTGCAAAGCTATTAAGTTCCCACAAAATAAAAAAATGATTTCACAATTTTGTAATAGATTTTTGGCACTGAAACTGTTTAGATTTTATAGTACTAACTTAGTGAATAGCTTTCTTGTATAGAGGCTTTTGCAATCTGGACTGATTATGCCAAAAATTTTGCATGTTAGTCTGAGCAGATTTGAAGTCCGTTTGGTGTTGACTTTAACGTAAAACAACCAATGTCGCTCAACCTCACTGTTAAAACGAAAGGCTCTCAGTTTATTAATCTTTGCGCTTGATTTGCAACCAACTACAACTATAAAACAGAAGACAACCCATCTCATGCCCTAGCTCCCCGTTGTCGCAGGGTCTTCCCTCGCAAACGCTGGTTCAATGTCTCAAGACTTGAACCTCGTATTAGCCTGTCTCCGACAGGTGTAGAAGAGAAGGTCGCTGCTCGTTGCGAGCTGTGGTTACACAGGGGCATCAGTTACGACTTCAACCAAAGGAACTCATGGCCGCCGGGCATAGGCCCATCTAGCTAGCGCTGGTACACAACCTTTCCCCACAGACACTACCCCCCCAAAAAAAAATCACCCACCCCAAATTTTTTGGCACGGACATTGGCATTATTTTGTTGGCACAATTTCCCTCCTTGCGCTATACTACATTTCCTAACTAAAACAGAAAAGCATGTCTCAATCAAAAGCAGGCCGCACGGCGGCTGCACCTACCGTCAAGTCCGAAAATCCTTTGGACACTTTAATCAAGAAAATCAATAAGAGCCGGAAGTACTCGGGTACGCAGCAGAACCTGTACACCTATTCCAAGCTGGGCTGGGAGCATTATTCGGCTAATTTGGCCGATTTCACCAATTACAGTACTTACTATACAAAAGCGGTGGGCGACGATGCCATTGCTGCCATCACTGCGGCGGAGGAGCTTCCGAGTTTCGAGGCTTTGCAGGCAGGGCATACCACGGCCCGCAATAGCTTGATGGCGCTCAACAGCGTATTGCTGGGCGAGTGGCAGGTTTTGGCAGATATTATCAATAAATCGTATAGTGTGGTCGAGCGGGCGGCCATGCTGAAGGCGGCGGGTGCCGATTATTATGCCGATGCTTCCAATTTGATGTGGGACAAAACGGCGACGCTCATCAATATGGGCAATACTTTCCTGAAAGAAAACGGCGCTACGCTCCTGGATAAGCAGTTCATGCCCAGTGGCTTCCCCGAACAGTTCAAGAATGCTGGCACGGCGTTCACGGCGCAGCGCACGGTGTTCATCGCCAAAGAGGAGGCGGCGAGGAAGGGCATCGAGACCAAGGCGGCGGCGAATGAGGCGGTGTACAGCAGCCTGATGGCGATGTGCAAATCGGCAGCCCGTATCTACCGGGACGATGCGTCCATGCTGCGCTTGTTCACCGTGTCCCGATTGCTGAAGGAGGTGCGTGGCAATAGCCCCAGTGGCATCAAGGGCCGCATCACCGATGCAACGGGCCGCCCACTGGCCAATGTGCTGGTGAGCGATGTGGACGACCCCAGCCGCTCGGTGCTGTCGGATGCGGATGGCAAATACGAACTGAAATACCCAAGCGGGGAACTGAAAGTGGTGGTAAGCATGGAGGGTTTTGTGCCCGTGGAATTGGAGCGCAGTATCAGCGTGGGCACCATGCACCGCCAGAACTTCGTGCTAAGCCCCATGACGCCGGTGGAAGTGCCGGAGGTGATGGAGGTGGCATAATTGGATTATTCCATATTTGAAAGGGTACAGGTTGCTGGCTTTTACTGTTGTAGTAGGCCGAAGACCTGTACCCTTTTTTAGATTTAGTCTCTGCTTGTGCCTATGGGGTAGACTTTCTCCAGTGTAAATGTAATAAGCAAAACCACCAGCAACATGAAAACTCAATACTACGCCGTCAACCAGCACTACTTCCAAACCTTGCAGTCATGGGTGCACAGTGAGGACAGGACATTACCAAGCCACGCTTCGCCAGCATTAAAAACGCCTGTACTGTCTTAGAAAGAACAGACCTATAACAACGGATTCTTAGCATTTCATAAAACTTTATGTCTATTTTATCCTGTATCGCAATAAAAAGCGATAAAAACATCGCCAAAAGCCACTATGCAGTGTTTCATATTCACTTCCTTATTGATTTCACGAAGTCTTTATACTCGGTTATTGCTATCCAAGTTTTATCCCAAATGGAATCCACCTCTTTCCATTTTTGAAAACATTTTATAGCAATGAATATTATTACGAAAAAGAATATTACTGAATAAAATAGCAATATTACTGTTTGCATTTCATCTATTGCCCTACCTTGGTCTAACGTTAGAAATATGTCATGAAAAATTATAATTGAATAAACTACAATAGGCATAGCGCAAATTGCATTTGGGACAGATTGCGCTATTTTTAAAGCATAACCTTCAAATGGAGGTTCTTTAACGGATATTGATGGCAATGAAAAAACTTGGCGACTTACGAGAACGTTATAAAAGCTTTCTAATTCCTTTACTTTACTTTCAAGTTCTACGATTTCACTTTTTTCAATACTTATTTTTTTTTCGACTTTCGAGGCTAACTCATCTTTATACTCACTGGTCGCTTTCTTTGCCAACTTAAACGCTAAATTTAACGTAAAAACTTCATTACCTAGGCTAAGGAAAAGCAGTATTAAAAAGGAGATAAATGCCACTGCCGAGAGAAGCCCTAATTAATTAATATCAAATGAAATTCCAAAGAAAGGTGCTTTAATTGACAAACTATTCTGGATGTAATCATCACAAAAAGCTTTGAAAAAACTATGGTATTGTTCATCAGTCACATGAACATCTTTGTTATATTTCTCAGAAAGTGCTCGCTCCCAATCCGATTTAGACAAATACATTCCTAGTCTTTTGTTCATCCAGCCCCAAATGAATGAGTTCAAAAAGCCTGCAAATGAAACAACACAAGTGATGGTTAAAAAGACAATCACACTTCTCACCCTTTTAGAAGAAAGGGTTATTGACTCAATATAGTAAGACATTTGTTCAGCTTTCATATAAATTGATTTTAGAAATTAGTAGATAATCTTTAAGACTGTACACAAATAACTAATTTGAATGCAGTCTAATGCAGCAGTTACTAAAGAATTTAGTTGTTAAAACTCACTTCCTAAAGTTAAAGCCTTAGAAGATGCTTGTCAAGGTCATAAATTTCACCAAACTTGGCATAATTCATCGCTTTTTCAAGATAATAATCATACATAATTTTTTCCTTTGGCTTATTCTCTGTTAAGTAAAAATAACAGCCACCAAATTCGACCCCCATTTGGTCTTTGTGCTTGTAAGGATAAATTTTAACATAGATGCGACCTGGTCCATTTTTAAACTTAATGGCATGAATCCTTTCGTCAAGTGTCATTTTAATAGTTTTTACGTCAAGAGTTCCTGATGCAACATGATTCCTAACATTTGCCAAATCAGAAAGTGAGGTCATGATGTGCCCTTGGACCACATTGAAGAAATGAGCTGGCTCATTTCTGTTAGCATTCTGCTGAATTGAAACTGTATCGTAAGGATTAGTGGTGACGACATGTACTGTCCCATTTTCAGATAAAATGCTTGAAATATTGGACTTGATTCTTCCAACACCATTTTGAAGGTGTGCTCCAGAGATGTACATCTCGCTGATCAAGTGTTGATTTACATTGATAAAGTCCCATAGTTCTTGGTCTCGATAAAATGTGATTTCTTGTTTTACATTTGGTATAATTTGATTGTGTTGAAAATTTTTGTATGCCCTATCGTACTCTTCTGCTGGTGTAGGTTCACCATTCGTTATGTCTTCGCTTTCTGCATTCGTCCTTGCACCGAGTTTTGAAGCAATTCCTAAAACTAGTATTAGCACAGAAAAGCCCATAAAAGCATATGTTGCAGCGAGGATTGGCTTTCTTGGATTATTATTCCTCTTTTGCTCAGTGTAAATGAGATAAAACGCAAGTAAAGCCATTAGTGCACCAACTCCTAACAATCCATATTTTAGAAAATTGGGTACATTTTTCAATAAATCTACAAAAGCAACCATATTAAAAATTTGATTATTCAATTGTTTTTTTGACTACTCGTTAATGTCAGCAAAGCCATCGATGGAGTATTATTTGACATAGATTCGTTGAAGAAAGTTCAAAGATAAATGAACCCAAAAGATTTAGATACACTATTACCTAAAATGGTAATTAGCAAGGTTATTACAAACTGCGTTCTACGCATCAAACTCATCTGAATGCAAGATGCTAACATCCCCCTATATTTTTCCCCAAAAAAGCGCCTCCACTTCCAATTCACCCTTCAACAGTTATAAAAGCGCCTACACACACCCTCCCCTCCTGCTGGCGCAAAGCAACCATACATCAATTTCGCAGCCACCAATTCCCGACAGGGAAGATGCCGCCATCAGCTTAGTTTTACGGACTTGGGTGGTGGTTAACTAGCCTTGGAATGCCCCTGCAAACGCCCCTCTCGCAAACCTCTACAACATCCCAAACGGCTTTGCGAACTTCATCATTTCGGCCAAATTGCTAACGTTCAGCTCTTTCGTTAAGACGGCCATTTGGGGGTTTTTCTTGCCGGTGACAATATCCATCAAGACTTGCGCACTGGTGCGGATGACGCATTTTGGGCTGTCGTGAAGACCGTCCTGCACACTACACTGGCTGTCTTTGACATAGGCGGTGAATTCGCCACCGCCTTCGCCGGAAATGATAAAATGGAAACAAGTTTCGGCTCCCGGCACTGCTTCCGGGTTGAATTTTCGGGGCAAGTCCCGAATGAATTCTGCTGCTGTCATGTGAGTTGGTATCGTTATTTGAATGAATGAAAAGCACTATTGTGCCCGGCGGTAAAGTTATTCAAGGTTTTTAAATAGGACATCTTGAATCTTAACGCTTCTATATTTTGTGAAAATGCTGTTGGCTGTTAGTTATTGGCTGTTGGCCAAATGCTAACAGCCAACGGCCAAATGCAATTTCACAAGTGAAGTAGCATTGCGTAAATGACGAGGCAATGGCCAACAAGTATTCCCTTTCTAATTACCTTTGGCCTCCATCATTTCAAACCTAACGAACATGAAGAACAACAGGCCAATCCTTCTCACCCTATTCCTTTTTGCCTTCGCAATGGCGGCCACTGGCCAGCCGGGCAAGACCTACACAGCGCAGGACTATGACCGGGCCGCCTCCCGGCTCAATGCCAATGCCAGCAAACTGGTGGACAACGACATCCGGCCCAAATGGACCACGGACGATAGGGTCTGGTTCAAAACCAAAGTGGAGGGCCAAACCAGTTTTGTGCTAGTGAACCCACGCAACGGCCAGCGCATAACGGCGGCCACGGAGAAGGAACTGTTCGATAAGGCATCCCTTCCGCTAGAAGATAAAAAGCCCATTGCATGGAAGGAAGTCGTTTCGCCGGATGGCAAATATGCCGCCTTCATCAAGGACTGGAACCTATGGCTGCGGGAACTGGCCACTGGCACCGAGCGGGCACTCACCACCGATGGCATCCAAGATTTTGGCTACGCCACCGACAATGCTGGCTGGACGCATAGCGACAAGGCCATACTCAGTTGGTCGCCGGACTCCAAGCGCATCGCCACTTTCCAGCAAGACCAGCGCCATGTGAAGGATATGTTTTTGGTGAAAACAACCGTCGGGGCACCGGAACTGGAGCAGTGGAAATACCCGCTCCCCGGCGACTCGGACATCATCCGCATCCATCGGGTGATTCTGGATGTGGAGGCCCATAAAATGGTGCGCCTGAGAATGGCCTCCGATGCAAGGCGGGGCACGCTCTGCGACGATATTTCCTGCGAGGGCGGCCTCGATGACGTGGCCTGGAGCGACGATGGCAAGCACCTGGTTTTCGTGTCCACCAGCCGTGACCACAAACAGGCCAATGTCCGCATAGCCGATTGCGAGACGGGCGAAGTGCGGGATATTTTCGAAGAAAAAGTGGCCACGCAATACGAGTCGGGGCAAGGCACCATCAACTGGAAGTATTTTTCCAAAACCAATGAAATCATCTGGTATTCGGAGCGCAGCGATTGGGGGCACCTTTATATGTACGATGCAAAAACCGGGGCCTTGAAGCACCAAATCACCACGGGCAGCTTCGTGGTCAGGGAGGTGTTCCATGTGGACGAAAAGAACCGGGTGCTCTATTTCATCGGAGGCGGCAAGGAACCCAACGCCAATCCCTATTTCCGCTATGCCTACCGGGTGGATTTCAGCGGCAAAAACCTGACGCTGCTCACCCCGGCCCTGGGCGACCACAGCGTGCAGCTTTCGCCTAGCGGCAAATACCTGATTGATGCCTATTCGCAGCCCGATGTGCCGCCCGGCTGGGAGGTGCGTGACCTGAACGGGAAGCTCGTCAGTCCGCTCGGCAATGCGGATGTCACTCGCCTAAAAGCCACGGGCTGGCGGCCACCCACGCCCGTCACCGTCAAATCTGCCAATAAAGAATGGGATTTGTATGGCTTGGTTTATACGCCCTCCAATGCAAAACCGGAGGATAAATACCCGGTCATCGTCTATATCTATCCGGGGCCGCAAGGGGGCAGTGTCGGCTCGTGGAGCTTCCAAGCAGGCCGTGGCGACAACCAAGCCTTGGCCGAACTCGGCTTTGTGGTGGTGCAATTGGAGGGCAGTTGCAACCCCAACCGCTCGAAGTCTTTCCACGATGCCTGCTACGGCAATATGGGCGAAAACACCCTACCCGACCAAATGGCGGGCTTGCAGCAATTGGCGGAGCGCTACCCTTTCATGGACCTAAACAAAGTAGGCATTTGGGGCCACTCCGGTGGCGGCTTTGCAACGGCGGCGGCCATGTTCCGCTACCCGGATTTCTT
>JADLHE010000413.1 GCA_020848965.1 Saprospiraceae bacterium | reverse complement strand
TCTATTGGGAATTGCCTGTTCTAGAACCACCTATTTGGAAGAAAAGTTTCCAAGTTTCACAACTACTTTGTGATTGTTTTGGGTGGTTTGGCATTTTCAATGGCTGACAAAAAAAAATCAAAATCAGTATAATCCCTGAGCAAGGTTTCCGTGCCTTCCGATTGCAAAACATGAAAATCCCCGTTCCTGCGAATGCCAATGAAGTTCATTCCCATGCGCCGGGTCGTATTGACGTCCCAGATTGCATCTCCCACATACACCGTCCTAGCTATGCTTGTCTCTTTCGAAACTGTCTCCACAACTTGGCCAATTATACCCTCTCTTTTTTCATGCCCATCCGCACCAACGAGCACAATGGAGTCGGTCGGGATATTGACGTGCCTAAGTTTGACCATAGCTGGCTTGTACCAACCTCCCGTACCAATCCCTACTACATATCTGTCATCCGTCAACAATCGCTCAACCGCTTTTCTTGCGCCCGGCACTTCCTGAAACTCGTGCGGCTCAGTACGTCGCTTTTCTTCCAGCATTGAAACGAAGTGGTACTGAAACGTTTCGATTTCATCATCGGTGGCATCCCTGTCAAAATGTGAATGGATGACCGACTTAAAAATGGTATTGTCGGTCACGTGTGGGTAGCTGGTCCAGTCAATCGTTGGGAAGGGCCTTCCATAAATGCGCTTATACGTTTCCGCAAAGCAAAGGCTATCAATTTTATTGCTGAACACCAGCGTTCCATCAATATCAAAAATGACGAGGGTCTTCGACATCGTTTTTAGTTGAAGTTTGCCGTAGAACCAGCCTTGTGTTTCAAGGCTGGTTTGTATCCCATTTTTTAGTTCACAAGAAATTTAGCTGAACCAACTTGCTGTTTTTTTGCGAAAACATTCAAAACATAGGAGCCTATCGGCAGTTTATCCACAGCTATCGTATTCCCTTCCAGTTTACCTTTTTTTGCCAAACGGCCATCAATGCCATAAATTCGGTAAGTCAATTTTGTTTGTCCCGGAAGGTTTTCCAGATACAACACCGAATCCGCTGGGTTGGGGTAAACCCTAAAAGCAGCTGGGGTCACCTCATTAGCCGCTGTGTAATCCAAACCAGCGAAGAGCCATTTATAAGCAGTGGGAAACTCTTCCCGCCAGTAAGGCTCACTGTGCTCGCCATTGGGGTTGATGGATTTGTAAAGCTCTCCAGTTCCAAAACCATTGCCCAGCAGCACAGTTTCCATGTGGTTCACATCAGCCTCTACGGAGCCATTGCCTTCCACTTGCCCGGCATACTGGTAAATGCGCATAGGCCCGGTTTTAGGTGTGTTGGCACTGTGGTCGAAAATTTGAGGGTCGTTGAACCAGAAAGCTGGTGATAAAATGCCAGCTTTTGAAAAAACATCTTGGTGTTCCATCACGCCGAACTGTGAAATCAGGCCACCCAATGAACTGCCCATGATGGCGGTATATTCCCTAGCTCCAATGGTTCTGTAATTTGAATCAATGAAAGGCTTCAACGTTTCAACAATAAATTTTAGGTAAAGAGCGCCCTCTCCACCTTCATTATAGTCCGAGTTGACCCAAGGGGCCAGTTCATCCAATCGCAGTGCGCCACCATTGTCAATGCCAACGACAATGCAGCCATAATCGCCTTGTGCATGTAGTGCGTTCAAGGATTCGTCCACGCCCCATTCTCCGCTGAAGCTCGTTGCATCATCGAAAAGGTTCTGGCCATCGTGCATGTATAGGACGGGATAGCGTTTCTGTGTTGTTTCGTAATCGGGCGGCAGGTAAATCATAATCCTGCGGCTACGGTTCAGTTGGGGCATGTTAAAATTGGCATCCAACAAATGGACGTTCGACGCAGCTGTGCTTCCTTGGCTGACGTCTTCCCAGCCAGCTATCTGCACCTCCACGGCTTGTGCCCCACCTGTATAATTGTATTGGCGATTGGCCAAAAAGCCGCCATTGGACGTCCCCTCCACCGTTGCCCAACTTCCCCTCGTAAACTTGTATTCCACCAAACCAACTGGAGGGTTGATGACGATTTGGTATTGGCCTCCGCCAAGCGCAGATAGTTTGTAGTTAGGGTCGCCAGCGCTCCAACCTTGAAAATTGCCTGCAATAAAAATAGACTCGTTCGCTGGCGTGGAACTTGGTATTCCAGTGACTTTGATGGTGAGCTGCGCAAAAACCATTGCCGAGAGGCAAAGGAAGAAAAGGAGTAATCTGGTTTTCATCTTTTGAAAGATTTGAAAAATACGGGGCTGAACGGAATTGTTCAACCCTTTATAGCGATGTTCCGAAGGTAGTGGTCAACAAGGGTCAGCGCCGCCATCGCTTCAACGATGGGAACGGCACGGGGCAGCACACAGGGGTCGTGGCGGCCTCGCCCCTCCACTTGTACCGACTCACCCGCTTCATTGATGGATTCTTGGGCCGCCACGATGGTTGCAACGGGTTTAAAGGCGACCCTAAAGTCTATGGGCATTCCGTTGGAGATACCTCCCTGAATGCCCCCAGAATGATTTGTACGAGTATGCACCTGCCCATTCTCATCCAAGAAAAAAGGGTCGTTGTGCTGAGAGCCACGAAGGCATACACCGTCAAAGCCGGAGCCGTATTCAAAACCCTTGCAGGCATTGATGCTCAGCATGGCTTTGCCCAAATCGGCATGAAGGCGGTCAAAAACCGGCTCCCCAAGTCCAACCGGACAGTTCTCGATGACGCAGCTTACAATGCCCCCAATCGTATCGCCCGCTTTCCGCACTTCCCGAATGAGGGCTTCCATTTGCGCTGCAATTGCAAGGTCGGGGCAGCGCACGGGCGTGGACTCGATTTGAGAGAAATCAAGTGAATCGTAGCTTTTTTGCGTAGCAATATCCCCTACCCTGCTTACCCAGGCCCTGATTTTCACACCTATATTATTTAGGACCATTTTTGCGACAGCTCCGCCGGCTACCCTTGCCGCAGTTTCACGGGCGCTGGAGCGGCCACCGCCCCTGTAGTCACGATGACCGTATTTCACCTGGTAAGTGAAATCGGCGTGGCTCGGTCGGTACTTATCGGCAATATGCGAGTAGTCCTTTGATTTGGCATCTTCATTCCGAATGAGCAAGGCAATGGGCATGCCTGTAGTTTTTCCGTCAAATATTCCGGAAAGCAACTCCACTTTGTCCGCTTCCTGCCGCTGGGTAACAATGGCTGATTGCCCCGGCCTGCGTCGGTCAAGCTCGCTTTGGACGAAGTCCAAATCAAATAGAAATCCAGATGGGCAGCCATCAATTACGACGCCAAGGGCAGGGCCGTGCGATTCACCAAAAGTGGTTATTTTGAAAAGCTGTCCAAATGAATTGCCGGGCATATAGGATGCTGGTTAAGAATCAGGCCGCAAAAATAGTGGACGCAAGAGGTGGGATGGAGAAAATTATCGCTTTTTGAAAAACTTGGGGCGGTTCAAATCATGCAGCATTGAACCAGCTTGTCATAATCGGGCCGCTCGGATGCAATTCGGTGGATGAAACGCTCTTTGATACGACCATTTTGAAGCACAAAGAGGCCGGGCATTTGCGTGGAATCGCCAAGGTGTTTGGACATTTCCAGTTCCACATCCAGTTCTTTTTTTACCTGATAGCCCCGTATCCAAGTTTGTAGGCCGTAGAGTTGGGTGAAGGAGCCACGTTGCAAGCCGAAAGCCCGATAATACCGTTGGGCGGGGTCGCAGATATGGGTGACGCCTTGCAGGTTGAACTTTGCAAAATAGTCATTCGCTGTTTGCTCATCGCCCATGTGGACAAAAACGATTTTGACCCCACCGGATTCAATGGCCTGGCGGCGTTTTGAAATATCCGTGAGGGCTTCTTTGCAGAAGACACAGCCAAAATGGCGCAAAAAAACCAACATAACCGGACCAGATTGCGTCAGGGAAAGCAAGTCAGACCCTTCGCTGGTTTCCATTTCTTCCAGAATAAAAAGTTCCTCTTCAGAATCAATCGGCAGCATGAAATTGTATCAAGATAAGTTCACCCATCAAACACATAAAATGGGTTTGGGTTCAAAAAGAAGGGGAAGCCCTTTACTTAGGACTTCCCCATAATGATGTATGACCAAAGATTACTTACGGATAACGCCTTTCACAAAACGTTGATTATCAACCGTCAGTGAAACATTGTAGCTACCAGCAGGCAAGTTGCGCAGGTCGAACTGCTCGGTATGCTCACCAGCAGTTGCTTTCCGAGATGGCTTTGCAGCGACCCGCTTTCCATCTTGTGTGAAGATTTCAAGCTGAACCTCTGCTGATTCGCCCAACCGGAACATGACGTTCAGGAAATTGTCAACAGGGTTCGGGTAGGTGACAAAACGAAGGTCGGCCAAGGCAGGTGCATTTGTGCCAGAAACAGGTTCTGTGCCCATCAGCAGAAGGTCGTCAATCTCCAACCAGTTGTCATCAGATGAATCGTGGTGCCAAGCCACGTAGATAGTCTGCCCAGCATAGGCTGCAAGACTGAGGCTATGTGGCTCCAAAATACCAGTGTGGATGGTTTCGCCGGCTGCCACATCGGCTGCAATGAAGTAGTCCGTCAACGTATAGCCATCAGCATGGATATAGCCATTTGAAAACTCAAAGCTATCCAAGTCAACAGTTTCTCCCTCTGCACCCAATATACTGGTCATCTCGGCAGCTCTGAACACCGTGGTGGACGGCTCTTCCAATACATCTTGAGAGGTAGTAAAGATTTTCACTGCATAGCCATCAGCGTACCTTGGCCCTTGGTAAGGTGCTGATTTCCAGTGCAATGTGGCATTTGCGTCCACAATTT
>JADLHE010000412.1 GCA_020848965.1 Saprospiraceae bacterium | reverse complement strand
CCTGCGGCGAAAAACCAGCACCTGCCCCCGAAACGCCTACTTCTACCGAACCAGACTTGAGCATCGTCATCGGTGAAAAACTGGGCCTCATCACCCCCACCAACTGCACCCGTGAGGCCGTACTGGCAGCCTATGGCAACGACGCCAAGGTGGACTCCCTCTACATCATAGATGGGATGTACGGCGAGGGCGTCGTGCTTTTCCCCGATAACCAACGCCGCCGTGTGGAGATATATTGGGACGAAACCCTCGACCCAAAACGCCCTGCCTATATGCGAATCGAGGGTGACAGCACTGGTGTTTCGGACTGGAAAACCTCGAACGGCATCACCGTCGGCACTACCTTGGCCGACCTTGAGCGCCTGAACGGCAAGCCCTTCGACATCTCAGGCTTTGGCTGGGATTACGGAGGTTTCGTGACGGACTGGAAGGGCGGCAGCTTCAATGCCTCGACCATGATTCGCTTGGAGCCTGCCGGGCACTTTGCTCCCGCAAACGTGTCGGGCGAGGGCACCTTCTCCTCCGACAATGCCGACATGGTGGCTGCGAAGCCCGTTGTGTCGAGGATGGAGTTCCGCTTTTTGGCCGACGAAAAGCTGCCAGATTGCATCGCTGCCTTGGTGGCCGCCGACAAAGAGCAAAGCAAGATGAGTGTCCTGAAAACGAACGTGAACGGCACCGACCACTATTGGCTGCAAAGCGGGGCGGCTGCTTACGACGGCATCGAATTGATTTACGACGCTAACTGCAAGGAAGTCTGCAAATCGGGCGGAATGCGCCAACCCATGCCTTGCATGAAAGTTTATGAAGGCAAGCAATGGGAATTGGTTTGGGAGGAGAAGTGATGCAGAATTTCTCAGAAAAATAAAAACAGGCTTTTGGAGAAGTGCTCCAAAAGCCTGTTCAATTTTCAGGTTGTTTATAGTGTTCTTTCAGTGCTTACAGCTTCTCAGATACGTTGACAGCCAGTGCGTTTAGCAGACGCTGCGGAACAGTGCTGTCTGGGCAGAAAAATAGTTCTTCGCCCTCTTTGCTTTCGTTATTCAGATAGTCGCAAAGGAAAAAATCGGGTTCAAAAGCTTGGTTCAGGGCAAGGGAGAACATGCCGCTGCCTGCTGTTGCCTTATTGGCCACAAAATTGGTAGAGACGATTTGGTTTTTGCCAGCCCCGTCTTTCTGAGTGATGAAAACAGCCCCCCCGAAAGCAGCTTCGTTCTTCACGAATTTGCATTTTTTCAGTTCAATCTTGCCTAGTCCGAGGTCGTTGTTGGTGAAGATAGCGCCACCGCCTTTGCCTGCATGGTTGCTCACAAAAGTGCAATTGGCAAGCTCTACCACCGCCTCGCCCATGTAGCCATGATTGAAAATGGCCCCGCCTTCTTCGGCGTAGTTTTCAAGGAAAACACAGTTTTGGAGTTCGACGGTTGAGCGACCGCCCTTGCCTGAACCATCATTGTAAATGGCGCCACCTGCCCGTTGTGGGCTGCCCGGTGTACCCCAGCCATCGGCAAAGCCGCCGGTGATGACAAAGCCATCGAGCAGGGTGCCAGCATCGGCGTTTTTGAAAGCAACCACGGTGTAGGAATTGTCGGTTTCAGATTCGGTGCCAATTTCGCCGCTGAGCTTGGTGGGATGGGCGTACCATTTGCGTTGCCCAAGGCCGCTCTCCGTGCCGTTGAAGCCTCCATAGAGTTTTACGCCTCCAGGTACATGAAAAGAAATTTGGCGCTCGACTGGGCTGCAAATTGCGCATTCGGTAGGCAAGTAGGTGCCTTCGGCAACCCAGATATCCGAGCCGAAAGAGGCTGCTGACAAGGCTTGTTGCAGGCTACCAAATGCTTTTGCCCAACTGGTGCCGTCGCCATTCCCGTCTTGTTTCACAAAAATTACTTTAGCCGAAGTAGTCACAGACATGCTGATTGCCAGCAATAAATGCAGAATAGTGCTTTTCATTAAGTGCGTCGTTTGTTTTGGTTAATAACGTAAGTTGTCAGAATCTAAATCGGGGGAAAAACGAAAAGGGAGGATAAAAACTTGTGCGGCTGAGAGTGGAGATTTGTGAAACAAAGATACGCTCCAAAATCTGTGACATCCAACCGTAGCTAATTTTGGGGCAAATATTTTTTTCAATTTAATGCTTGAATGCCCGTGGTTGCTCGTTTTTAGGCCCAAAGGCGGTGAAATATTTTTTTTTGACTTAATTGTGTTTAGCGCAATTTTTTAGGGGGTCGCCATCGCAAAGAACCAAGCGCCACAGGGGTTTCGAGCTGCAATAGCAAAAAGTGATATTTTGTGACATGGAAAAATTGTGGGTTTTGGCGAACAAGGGACTTTTTGAGGGTTTATTGAGTTGGGCATATTGATTTTTGTTCTTTTTGAGCCAAAATTTGACAAAGGCTTGATTCGTTAAATCAGTTATGCCGCATGGCTTACAGTTTGTTTGGAAGTCTGCCCAGACTTGAAACCAACTTGTTGTTCGTCCCGTACCAGTAAACTTGGTAAATTTGTGCTTCAAAAATTTGCGTCTTACTCATATCAATCTATCCAAACATGTTGATCAGAATTATCCCATTGCTCATGATGCTGTTAGCCGTGGAGGCAATGGCCCAAACTCCGATGCCCATTCTGCTGGATAAAACCAACCATTACCTAGGTGCCGAAAAGGTCATGGCCTGTGCCGACCAACAGGCAGGTACCATTACTTTCAACAATTTCGTGGGGCAGAGCAACGATATTGATTTGGACACCATCTACTTTTGCAAGGACGACCAGATTTCCATTACCCACAACCTTGGAACGGCCAATACGACGGGCGACCCCAATCCACTGACCGGGGCGGGCGTCACCTACGCTTTTTTGGATTGCAGGCCCACCATCAGCGGCCCTGATTTGGCAAGCATCCTCACCGACCCTTGCATCCTCAACAACCCCGCACCTATCAATGATTTATGGGTGACTGGCTCTTCGGGCGGTGCACAATCGAACGGGAACATCACTTTTTTCAATTCAGGTTCGCTCCAAAACACGTTCAATATGGGCAACCCCGTTCTGATTTGGTTCGCTCCGATTACCATTGATAATTTTTTGCAAAACACCTACGAGTCAACGCCGGGCGGCCCGGTAGGCCCTTGCGTCAACATGAACGTGAACGAGGCGTTTGCGGTGGTCTATTTGAACGAAATAACAACCGCTGCCTTGAACACAAATTCGGGATTAAGCGGCTGTCAAGGCAGCTTTCAAGTGCGTGGCGGCTTGCCACAGTTCAATGGTAGCAATTACACGATTGATATTTCACTTATTGGCAATTCCTCCATCAAAGGCACGATATTGAGCGCCTCGGCCACCCACGGCTCCACGGTCGTCTTCAAAGTGCCAGTGCCGGGTGTTTATGCTATCAATATCGAAGATGGCAAAAGCTGCGCTGCGCAAACACTTTTTGCCAATATGAGCAGTTGCACCAGTGTTTCGCAAAGCGTATCGCAAGCATCCGCTACACCCGGCGACCAAGTTTGCCTGGATGTGACCAATGAGGATGGATTCACGGACCTAGTAGCCATGCAATACGCCCTCACCTGGGACGAATCCGTGCTTCAGTACACCGGGGTGCAAAACCTCAGCCCATTGCTCCCCAGTTTCAACGTGAACACCAGTTTCAACAGCCTCGGCGATACCCTGATTTTCTCTTGGGGCAACCTCTCCGGTACGGGTGTTGACGTGCCTGACGGAACGGTGCTCTACCAAATCTGCTTTAATGTGGTTGGCACAAACGGGGATTGCACCGATGTGCAGTATGTGGTTCCAGAAGGCTCCACCATAGAAGTGGTGAACGACCTTGGCTCGCAGTTGGGCTTCAATGGCATTGATGGCAATGTTTGCGTTTCCAATTCGGCACTTAGCTTCAATTTCGCTACTACACCTGTTGCATGCCCAAGCGGCACGAATGGCAGTTTCACACTGACCGTGAACAATGGCACGGCCCCTTACCAGGTTGCTTGGCAAAAACTGCCGGGCGGGCCTGTCAACGGCCCCGGTACCATCAACCTCAATGGTGGTAGCTTCACTGCCAATAACCTTTCCGCTGGTACTTACAGCGTGACCGTAACGGATAGCGACAATCCACCACTTGTGAAAACTGAACAGGTAAATATTGCTGGCCCACCGCCACTCAATATCACGTTCAGCAGTTTGCAGCCACTTTGCAATGGCGACGCCAATGGCAGCCTCACGGCCAACCTTATATCGGGCAGCACGCCCGTTTCCAACCCATTAAACAACTATAGTTTTGCATGGAGCATACCCGGTGCGGGCAATGTGCAAAGCGTTGGCAATTTGCCATCCGGCAACTATTCCGTGACTGTCACCAATAACAACAATCCAAGCTGTACCGTCACGGCCAGCACGTTTTTGGATGAGCCAACACCTTTGGTCGTTAACCTCAACAACACCCCAGCAGCCTGCACGGGCATAGGCAACGGTACGATTAGCGTTACTGTGAGCGGCGGCACGCCCAATGCATTGCAAGACTATACCATCACTTTCCCATCTATTTCGGGAGGGTTCACGGTTGTGAATACATCTGCTTCCATCAATGGCCTCGAAACGGGAACTTATCCATTGGTGGTGACGGACAACAATGGTTGCAAGATTGAACAGAACGTGTTTTTGCCTGCCATTAAAGTGCTTGATTTTAACGTTGACTATACGCCCATTGGCTGCACGAATGCTTGCAGCGGTAAGGTTTTGGTCGTGGCTTACACCACGGGAGGCACTCCTACCACCAATTTCAATTTCGATTGGTTTGGGGCGCCAGTGCCACCTCCCCCTACGGTTGAAACGGCCAACAGCTCTTTGATGGAAAACCTTTGTGCGGGCACTTTGGACCTTACCATCGAAACGCCCGACGGATGCGTTTTGGATACTACTTTCATCATGCAAGGTGCCTCTGATTTGGATGTCCAACTCGTCAATGTTAAAAATGAAAGCTGTGTGCCCGGCAATGATGGGCAGATTGTGGTGACAACCGTTGGCGGTACGCCACAATACACTTATACCTGGAGCAGCAATGCCGCAACCGGAAACTCGGGTACAGCAACCGGGCTTTCAGCGGGTGCTTACTCCGTAACGGTTGCGGATTCGGGTGGCTGCAAAGACTCTTTGCTGGCCATCAACGTTGTTGCGCCCCTTCCCCCGAACATCACCGCCTTGCCCGACGACATGGTTGATTGTGCCAACAGCACGGATGGCAGTTTGACCGTCACAGCAACGCAAGGCAGCACGCCCATTGTTTCTTACACTTGGTCGAATGGACTCACGGGCGCAACCATCAATAACCTGCCCCCCGGCGATTATTCGGTAACGGTGCTGGATGCAGGCGGCTGCAGTGCCATTGATATGGCGCAGGTGCTCGCCAGCTCGCAATTAGTCATAGATAGTTTCCAAACCGACCCACCCAACTGTCCGGGGTTGGATGGTGGTGAAATCATCGCCTTCGTGAGCGGTGGGGCAACTCCCTACCATTTTGACTGGTCAAATAATGTTTCGGGAATTGGCCTGAACCTGAACAGCGACCTTTTTGCTGGCACCTATTCCGTCACCATCACCGATGCCAACGACTGTGCCGCCGTGGTGGGCACGGTAAGCCTTAATGACCCTCCGTCCATCCTTGCATCTTTTTCTGCCATTGACTCCGTTAGCTGCTCAAACGTGGGGCAAACCTGCGATGGAGCTGCCACAGCCACGGCCAATTATAGCGATGGCACAACTGGCCAGTTCAACTTTATTTGGGTCAGTGGTGAAACCACCAGCAATGCGGCCCTTAGTTCAGCCAGTCAGCTTTGCGCTGGCGATCAAAGGCTTATCGTTTCCGATGGTGTTTGCAACGATACCTTCTTCGTAAACATACCAGCGCCACCACCCATCATGCCAGGCCAAGAAATTGAAAACGTGAGCTGCTTTGGACTTTCGGATGGACAAATCACCCTCGAACCAACGGGCGGTTCTCCACCCTACAATATCGTGTGGGTAAATGGTACGGTAGGGCCTACCTTGTCAAATTTGCCAGTTGGCAATTATGCTGCGGCAATTACGGACTCGAAAAATTGCAGCTTTACCCATAATGTGGGCATCGTTCAACCGCCGCTTTTTGAGGTTTTTCTTGACCCAACGCAGACCAACAACCTTAGCTGTCCCGGTGTGCCGGATGGAAGCATCTCGGTGGTCACGCAGGGCGGCAATTTGGGCGATTTGGTTTACCTCTGGGAAAACACCGTGGCCGGAACGACCGAACCAACTGCCACCAGCTTGGCTTCTGGCACTTATTCCGTTACGGTGGTTGACCCAAAAGGCTGCGCCGACTCGCTCACGCATACCCTCTCCGAGCCGTCGCCTATTCTTTTCCAATTGGGCGCAACAGGGGCCATCCAATGCTTTGGCGAAGCCACCAGCATTACGGTTGAAACGGTGACGGGTGGGAATCCTACAGCCACGTATGTGTTTTCGAGTGGTGCTTGCGTGCAATTGCCGCTCGGCCAGCCTTGCCCGGTATTGGCAGGTGAGCATACGATTGAGATACTTGATGTGTTCAATGGCTGCACGGTGGACACTACCATCTCCGTGGCCGAGCCGCCAGAGATTTCCGTCACATTGCCAGCCTTGGTTGAGATAGAGTTGGGTGATTCGCTCACGATGCTCGACCCTACGATTGTGTCCGCTTTCCCGATTGATTCCTTTATTTGGGACCCCGCCACCAACCTTTCCTGCAATGACTGCAAGAACCCAAGGGTGACGGGCATTGAGCCACAAACCTATACGCTGACCATTATTGACGTGAACGGCTGTACCGCCACGGCATCTGTGTTTGTGGATATTGACCGTAATCGCAACGTTTATATCCCCAATGTTTTCTCGCCCAATGGCGATGGCATAAACGACAAGTTTCAAGTTTTTACGGGCATCGGCGTTACTGCCATCAACTATATCCGCATCTATGACCGCTGGGGCGACCTCGTTTTTGATGCCAAGGACGTGGAGCCTTCGGTGGACGGAACCATTGGCTGGGATGGCGAGCTTCGTGGCCAAAGAATGGACCCCGCCCCGTTTGTTTATTTAATTGAGGTGGAGTTTGTGGACAAGAAAAAGCTGCTTTACAAAGGGGATTTTGTGCTATTGAAATAGCGCTTCATTTATAGCCAGAAGGCAGCATTGGCCTTTAATCAAAAACTCCCCGGCAACAGCAGTGCCGGGGAGTTTTTCATTAAAGGGATTTTGGAACAAAAAAATGCCCAAGTTGCGCTCTTACTCTACCACCAATTTCTCAATCTGCCGCTCATTTTGCCCCTCCATTTTCAGGTAGTAATTCCCCTTCGGCAAATCGGAGACATTGAAGGAGACTTGCTTGTTTTGGCCGACATCCAGCGTCCGTACCGTTCTACCATTGCTGTCCATCAGGCTGATTTTTTGAAACTTGCCGGAGCACAATGACCAGTCCACTTTTACAGTGCCACTTGCTGGATTTGGTGAGATGCTCACTTTGTTGGTTGCAATGGGAGTCGTGGTTCCATTGACGAAGTCCATGTCGCTCCACCAAGTATCTGCGTGTTGCACCTCCGCCAATTGGGCCAGCGTGGCAATGGTGCCTTTAACCACATTGCACATAAAACTGAAATTGAGCGTGCCAAGGGTATCGCCCGGAGTATGGTAGTGCGGGTTGCGGAAATTGGCGCCATCCGTCAGCATAATGGCTGGGATGTTTTGGAGCCAAAAAGCGGCATGGTCGCTGCGGCCAAGGTCGGGTGTGAGCGATTGCCAGGCATTTGGCGCTTCCACGTTGATGGTGCGAAGCCCCGGAGCGTAGGTGCTTGCGTGGGTCTTAAACTGTTGCATGAGCGTTGCGGAACCGCCCTGCTTTCCAACGTTTGTTATGAAATTTCCCTTAAAATCCTGCGATTGCACCGCTGCGTAGGCATCTGGGAAGAGCAGGTTGAAGCCCGTGGGCAAGGTTTGCGAGTTTGGCGCTTCGGAATAATAGCCAATCATTTCATAGTCAATCATTCCAAGGATGTTTTCACCACTTTGAATGCCGCTTTGCACATAGCGCAAGCTGCCAACAAGCCCTTCTTCCTCTAGGTCAAAACCAATGAATTTAATGGATTTCTTGGTGGGGAACTGCGAAAGAATGCGCATGGCTTCCATCATGCCTGCCACGGCAGAGGCATTGTCGTCAGCGCCGGGAGCGTCGTCCACCGAGTCGAAATGGCCGCCAAGGATATAAGTGTCGCCATTTGCGCCTGTGCCGATGTGCCGCCCGATGATATTCTTGGCGGCATAGCTGCCAAAATTGAAGGATTGTTCGGTGGTTTCAAGGCCCCGGTCGAGGCAAGTGAACCAGATAAAATCCTTGGCTTCCTGCAAATGGGTGGCGCCAGTGATACGGTGGCGAATGCCTTCAAGGAAAGTCATGTCACCGAACAGCCTGATGCTGTCAACTTGGTCAACAAGTGCTTGAATATCAATAGCTTGGAGGTCGTCTGCTACTAGCATTAACCTGAAGCTGGAAAGGTTTAGACTGGAATGATTGCTGAAGTCCCACACGATTTCCTTGGCAGTGCCGGGCAAGATGCCGGCTCCAAGACTTCCAGTTGCGTTCGTGGTGCTATAGCTGAGTGCAGCGGCTTGTTTGGCCCCTGCCAAAAACGATACTGTACAAGGGTCGCCTTCCGCATCGCTGAGGTCGTAGGTGATGGTGATGGTTTTATCACCTGTTTGATGGACTTCTACGTTGGAAAGTACTGGTGGTTGGTTTTGTGCCAACAAGAGGTTGCCAGCCAAAAGGCAAAGCAGAAGGAGTATTTGTTTCATTGCTGTGTAAGTTTTGGTAACTGACAGCAAATCTAACATGAGGCAGACAAAAATGGCAAAAACTTAAGAGCCTCTTTTCTGTGATTGAGACTTGACTGTGCTTTTATTGGTGTCGAAAATGGATTCGGGTTGAATGAGCGGGAAGGAAAAACTTGAGTAATGGGAGAATTTTTTGCTGTATTTCAGGTTCAGCTTGTAGTTTTTTGAAAAGCCTTCGAGGAATTTTTTCAGTTTTTCGTTGGAAACAAATTTTGAATTGGGCTTCAGGTAGAACCCAATGTGGTCAATACTGCCGTCTGGTCGCCAAAAAAAGTGCATCCAAGCATTGACGCCTTTCAAATCAAAACCGGAAGAAACGCCATAAGCTTCCATGTCCTTCATCATTCCCATGAGCTTGTGGTAGGCGAAATTCATGTCGTTGTCACAAACTTCAAGTAGGGTAGTGGGTTGGCTTGACATCAAGTCCGTATAAGCATTGTCGTACTCACCGATTACGAAAACAGTGGGTAGCTCTTGATACTGCGTATTAGACTTCGTTGTTTTGTGATTTTGGGAAAGACCAGTATAAGATTGGCAGCAAATAAGCGCCCAGATTGTAACGGCTGAAATTATGAATCGCTTCATGTTTTTAGTTAATAGTGTTGTAAAGTGTTTTGGCTAGGTCTATTATAAATTCGTAACAGTATTTGGAAGAGGGCCTTTTGAGAGAAAGAAAATTGGGGTGGAAGCAAGCAACGTTATTTCAATTCGTATGATTCGCTGAGAAGTACAAATATACGTCAAATTCCGAACTTTCCCTGCATTCGTCTAAAAAATGGATACCAGAATTCATAACCCTTTATCTTGCAGGCTTTTATGAAGCATCGAAATTGAGAAAACTATTTTTTTAACATGATAATTGACATCCTCTTCTTGTTGGTAGCGGGCTGGGGCTTTTACCAGGGCTATTCTCGGGGCATCATCAAAACCGTGTTTACGGCTTTTTCCATTGTCTTCGGGTTGATGGTCGCCTTCAAGTTCACCCCTGCTGCTACTCGATTTTTGGAGACGGCCTTTCACTCTGATAGTCCCTTGAATTTCATTGGCGGCTTCTTGTTGGCCTTTGTGCTCACCATGATTATCATCCGAATGGCAGCGCAGTTTTTTGAGAAAACGCTCCAAGCTGCCAATATCAATTTCATCAACCAAGCTGCAGGCGGGATTTTGCTTGCCTCCTTACACACCTTGGTTTTCAGCCTCTTGCTTTGGTTCGGCGACCAGTCGCATATCATCACCGCCGAAAACTCCAAAGGCTCCTTGACCTATCAGCACCTTAGGGCTTTCCCTAGCAAAATGAAAGTCGTTTATGAGTACATCAAACCCGGCTTTCAAGATTTCTGGCACGAGTCCGTTCGCTTCATTGACCGGATGGAGGACAAAAGCATGAAGGAAACGGAGAACCAACCCACCATTTACGACATCCCCGACGAAGGCGAAACGGAGAAGTCGGATAGCACGCAATAACTTGGTTAGAATGGATTTCGCACAGCGGGGTCGGAAGAATTGAGGTCAGACGACGACGACATGTCGCCGCCTAAGTTTTTTTATTTGAACCACCAACAAGTATTTTCAACCTAAAACGACCTGTGAAAAATGCAAGAATCTGGATTCCGGTAGCTTAGTTTCAAAAATACACTTAGATTTGCCATTAATTCTACCAATTAGGTAAAATATAAGTAATTTAAAACTGGGTTTTTATGACTTTGGAACAACGGATTCTCACCATTGCAGAAAAGACCGCTGAATGGCAAGATTTCAGCGTGGAACTGCTGAACGATGTGTTCACCCCGCTCAATTACCTTGACCGTATTCGGTTGTTGTACAAATATTTCAACGAAAAAGACGTGCTACTGACCTCCTCCTTTGGCACAAGTTCGGCTTTTCTGCTTTGGTGTTTTTCGGAAATGCGCCCCTCTCAAAAAGTGCATTTCATTGATACGACCTACCATTTCCCAGAAACGATAGCCTACAAAGAGCGCCTCACTGCCCGCTTCGGCTTGAACGTGGTGGACGTGCTGCCCGACCCCATCCAAAATGCCCTCACTACCGAAGAACAATGGTGGAAAGAGCACCCCCGCATGTGCTGCACCATCAATAAAGTGGTGCCGCTTGACCCTATCAAAGCTCAGCACAAGGTCTGGGTTTCGGGACTGATGGCCTACCAAACCGAGTTCCGTTCCAATTTGCGAGTTTTCGAGCGCCAAGGCGATATACTCAAGTTCCACCCCTTGATTGACATTGACGAAGGCGAGGTCTTGTACCAGTTTTCGTTGAACAACTTGCCAAAGCACCCGCTGGAAGACAGTGGCTATGGCTCCATCGGTTGCACCCATTGCACCAAAAAAGGGGAGGGTAGGGATGGCCGTTTCCAAGGGCAGGCAAGGACGGAGTGCGGGCTGCACCCCAGCTATTTTATCAAAAAAAAGGTGGACGGTTGACGATGGACGGTGGACGGTGGACGGTTGGCAATGGCCGTGGAGAAAATTGGCTATTATTGCCCATTGAAAAACACAATTTTAAAGTGTAAATCCACCGATGTCGCAACTTATCGAAGCTTGGAAACGCCGAAAGGACAGGGCCTCAGAGGAGAACCGGGAAATCCTCAAGCGATTGCAAAAGCGCAAGGGAAAGCAACTCGACATGCTGGCCGATGAGGTACACGACAACGTTTTCAAAAAAATTGACTGCCTCGACTGCGCAGGCTGTTGCACGGGCATACCGCCCATCGTCACCAAGGCAGATGTGACCCGCATCAGCAAGGATTTTGGGATGTCGCCCACCGAATTTGAGTCGAAATACCTCACCATGGACGAGGACGGCGACACCGTGATGAACACCACGCCTTGCCCCTTCCTGCTCACCGACAACAAGTGCATGATTTACGAAATCCGCCCGAAAGCCTGTCGGCAATACCCGCACACCAATTATATGGACTTCTCAAAAAACATGCGGCTGCACCTGCCAAATGCCAGCGTTTGCCCGGCGGTGTTTTATATTCTCCGAGAAATTGATTCGAGGATGAGGTAATTGCGGATTGCGGAATCCGGATTGGGGTGCAGCTAAATCCAAATATTAAGGGATAAACTGGCTGCCCAATCCGAAATCCGCAATCACAGAATCCGAAATCAGCTAAGCTCCGCACCCACCTTCTCCAGCAGGGCCTTAGTCAGTCGGATTCCCTCATCTTCGGGTTTTGTTCCCTCGAATTCGATGCCGATATAGTCCGTGTAGCCAGCATCTTTCACCACTTTCAGCATCTTGCGGTAATCAGTTTCGATGCAATTGCCCTCGGCATCAAACTCATTTGATTTGGCGCTGACGCCTTTGGCAAACGGCATCATCTCGCCGACACCTTTATAGCGGTCGTATTCGTCCACGCAAGGGCCGTTCCAAGGATCGCCGTTTTTGTTGTCCCGCTTGATGCAGAAATTGCCAAAATCGGGCAGGCAGCCCACGTTGGGCATATTGATTTGCTTCATCACGCCCGAAAGCCATTCGCCATTGGAAGAAAAGCCGCCGTGATTTTCAACGATGACGTTGAGGCCCGCCTGCTTGCCGTATTCGCCCAGTTTGCCAAGTCCCTCTACGGCAGCTTTTGCAGCTTCTTCCGCCTTTGGGTTGCTGCTGAACGCATTCACCCGGATGCTCTTGCAGCCAAGGGTGTGAGCGGCATCCACCCATTTTTTATGGTTTTCGATGGATTCCATCAAGAGCTTTTTGTCCGTTTCGGCCATGCCGCCTTCCCCGTCAATCATAATGAGGTTTTGGAAAACGCCGTGGTCGGCAGCCCGCTTGTTCAGTTCTGCAAGGTATTTGGCATCCTTGGCTTTGTCCTTGAACATTTGGTTCACATACTCGATGGCTTCAATCCCGTACTTGGTGCGGGCCGTGGCCGCAAAGTCGAGGTTGTCCAGTTCTTTTTTGTCGAAAATGGTCTTGTGCAGCGACCACTCGGCGAGCGAAATCTTAAAGAAAAGCGGTTTTGCGGCCCCAGCCGCAACAGCAGTGGAGTCGGCCTGCGCATCCGCTTCTTCGCCAGTTTCGCCTGCTTTGCTGCCGCAACCTACGAGCCATAGCGCACCCAAGCCCATGCCCGCATTTTTAAGGAAGTTTCTTCTTGAATCTTTCATTTCGATGAAATTTATATTGGTGAATGCCTCGGTTTGAAGTGAATTGCCAAAGGTAGAAGAACTTGCGAAATTTCCATTTGTCGAAAAAAAAGCTTGGCCTTTTGAACGAATGCTTGGATTTGCGGTAATAAATCAAAATTCATTTGTCCCTTTGCAACCAAGCCCATTGTGGCTTGTCATTAACCAACCATTTATCACCTGACTATCTCACATCATGCAACTGACCACTCGCCTGTTTTTGGCCCTAATGGCCTGTTTCTCAGTTATTTATGCCCAAGCAAATGGCGACCCGGAACCCACCAAAAAGACCTACTTCACTCAACGACTCGCCAGCGAAATCAAGTTCGATGGCATACCCGATGAAGCTGCTTGGGATGCCGTGCAATGGGGCGGCGACTTTGTGCAGTACCAACCCAACGACGGTGCTGCCCCGCACCAGCAGACCAATTTCAAAATCCTTTACGACGACAAATACCTCTACATCGCCTATCGAGCGCACGACTCGGAGCCGGATTCTATCATTCGTTGGATGAGCCGCAGGGATGAGTTCCCCGGCGATTGGGTCGAAATCAATATTGACAGCTACCACGACCAGCGCACGGCGTTTTCGTTCACCATTTCGGCCTCTGGCGTGCGGGGCGATGAGTTCGTTTCCAACAACGGCAACGACTGGGACGAAAGCTGGAACCCCATCTGGTTTGCCAAATCCAATATTGACGACAAGGGCTGGACGGCTGAAGTGAAAATCCCGTTCAGCCAGTTGCGCTATGGCAATGAACCCGACAAAGTCTGGGGCATTCAGGTGATGCGGCACATACTGCGGAAGGCGGAGCGCAGCACTTGGCAGCACATCCCACAAAACGGACAGGGTTGGGTAAGCCGTTTCGGAGAGCTGCATGGCCTAAAAGACGTGCCCTCGCAGCGGCAGATTGAAATAGCTCCCTATGGCGTTGCGAAGCTGGAAACCTATAAGAAGGAAGCGGGCAACCCCTTCGCCGATGGTCGGGACGGCACCCTTTCAATGGGTGTGGATGGCAAAGTGGCGGTCACGAGCGACCTCATCCTCGATTTCACCATAAACCCGGATTTCGGGCAGGTGGAAGCCGACCCCTCGCAGGTTCGGATTGATGGGTTTCAGAACTTTTTTCAGGAGCGCCGCCCGTTTTTCATCGAAAGCCGGAATATTTTCAACTACCAATTGACGGGTTCGGCTGCGGAGGGCGAGTACGACTCCGATTTGTTGTTCTACTCCCGCCGCATCGGCAGCCCACCGCACAAGCAACCCAATATTACAGACATTGAATACCTCAAGCAGCCAGAGCGCAGCTCCATTTTGGGTGCCGCCAAATTCAGTGGAAAAACGAAGGATGGCTGGAGTATCGGCATTCTGGAAAGCATCACCCAACGTGAAAAAGCCTTGATTGACAATGAGGGGGACCGCCGCAAGGAACTGGTGGAGCCGCTGACGAGCTACTTCGTGGGCAGGGTGCAGAAAGACATCAAGGAGGGCAATACCATAATTGGTGGCATGTTGACGGCCGTGAACCGGGAGCATGGCTTGGATGACCTGCTTCACCGTAGCGCCTACACGGGCGGCCTTGATTTTCAGCAGTTTTGGAAAAACAGGGCATGGGTTTTTACGGCAAGGGGTGTTTTCAGTCAGGTAAACGGCTCGAAAGAAGCCATAAACCTGACACAGACAGCCTTCGAGCACTTGTTCCAACGACCGGGTGCCAAGCACGTGGAGGTTGACCCGAACAAAACCTCGCTGCTGGGGCATGGTGGCACTATTAAGCTGGCAAAATTTGGTGGAAAACAGGGCAAGCTCGGCCAGTTGTTCAAGTTTGAAACAGGCGTGACCTGGCGTTCGCCGGAATTGGAAATGAACGATATTGGCTTTCAACTGACTGCCGATGAAATCAACCATTTCACTTGGGCAGGCTATCATTTCCAGCGGCAGTTTTCCGTGTTCAGGAGCCTGCGATTAAATTACAACCATTGGTCACGCTGGGATTTTGGCGGGCGATACCTGTATCAAGCCTTCAACACGAATGCGCATGCCAATTTCAAGAGCAATTGGGAAATAGGCACAGGTTTTACTTGGAACCCACTTGATATTTCGAACAATGCGCTGCGGGGAGGTTCGCCTTTGCGGCGGCCAGCAGGTTTTGGTCATTTTGCTTATGTGAGCACCGATTTCCGCAAAAAATTTGCTGCCAACCTTAACTTTTTCAATGGCTGGGGCTACGATAAGACCGTCAGCTCCAACGACGTGGGGCTTTATTTGCAAGCACAGCCCAACAATGCGTTCAGTTTGAATTTTAGCCCCGGCTTCACCCGCTACCACCGGAAGCAAGACCAATACGTTGACCAAACGAGCTACAACGGTGAGTCCCGCTATATCGTCAGTGAGGTGAATCAGAAGACGCTGCGTCTCACCCTTCGCTTGAACTACAATATCACGCCAGACCTTACCATACAGTATTATGGGCAGCCGTTTATCACCAGGCCGCTTTACCGCAATTTTGGCTATGTGGTTGACCCACTTAACAAGGACTACGATGCCCGTTTCCACCGCTTTGCGAGCACCCAAGTCAGCTTTTCCGATGGAGAATACTCGGTGGACGAAAACAACGATGGACAAACAGATTACCGTTTCCAAAACCCCGATTTCAATTTTGTGCAGTTCCGATCCAACCTAGTGCTTCGCTGGGAATACATCGCAGGTTCTGAGTTCTATTTGGTCTGGTCGCAGAGCAATACGCCCGGCAGCGCTTTCAGCGATTTGAGCAGCGGCCTGGGCAACAGCCTATTGGACAATGCCTTTGGAGACGAAGCCAGAAATATTTTTTTGGTTAAATTGATGTATAGGTTTTTGAAGTGATACGGAATTTACAGCAAGTATGCTTGTGTTTTACATTGTATGTCGTGGATTTAATTTTAAAATAATTAAGCAATTCGAAATTAAATTAAACCTCCTTGTTTTGTCGCCAACAAAGAAGCTGTTGTTGGTGGATAATGGGTGCGAAAATTTGTGTAAATTTTTTGTTCAAATTTAATTCTGTATTACATTTGCTCAATTTCAATGAGTATTCAAATGCTCAAGACCTAATTGTCCCTTCATTTAAGCATACTATCTCGTCATTAACGACGAGTACTTTACACGAGAAAACTTAGGAATAGCAAAACCGGCCACCGCAAGATAGCGGCATAGGTCATTATTACATTAACCCAAGTTGATATTAGCCATGCTATTGAGCATAGCCATTCAGCGTATTTTAGAAATGCCATATGAAACAACACACCACTTCGCACCAAACAGTACATTTTGTCGGTGCAGGACAGGCTCATGCTTCCTTTTTCGGGCCTGAACCATTCTTTGAAGATTTTGGTAACGAACCATTGCCCTCAGTGCAAGTTAAAACTTGTATTGTTGAGGGCCAACGATATGTGTTGGTTAGTTTTCATGATGAAAAGGAGATACTGTTCGAAGAATTGATGTTGTTAATCAAGAAACAGTTCAGGCTAAAAAATGATTGCTCAAATATTGCTAACAATGATAATTCTGTCGATACCACTTTCCGTCACAGTGTTGAGGTGGGATTGGGATTGGCTGCAATTCCCCAAGAGCAAAAAGACGATTTTTTGAAAAGGGTGGATAGCCTAATTGATAAAAACCTTGGTGAAGAATCATTCAACGGACATCGTTTAGCGAAGCTACTATGCTGTTGTGAAATGCAGCTATACCGAAAGCTAAAGAAACTGGCGAACTTATCAACGGCAAACTATATAAGAAGGTATAGATTGGCCAAGAGCTTGGAATTGCTGAGAGAAGGCGTCTTTTCAGTCACGGATGTGTGCTACCATGTTGGCTTTCATTCGCTTGAGTATTTTAGTCGTAGCTTCAAACAAATGTATGGCATTTGTCCCAACGACTATCGGACGGGTAAAATGTTGAAATAAGTCAAATAAATGAAAGAATGGTTCAAATGCCCGGGTTCGCTTACCCTTACTTTTGGGTTTTCATAGCCATTAAATATAACTTCATAAAACATGATTATCCATGCGCTACAAGTCATTAAGGAGGAACTGAACAGTTATCTAAACTCCTTTTCGGTGAATGCAGTGGATGATGATGACGTGAAATTGGGCAATATTTCCCAATTGGATTTAATACCCCAAGGCGATGCGGATAGCATTAAAAACAGTGTAATAATCACACTGGTAAATATTCGAGAGGAGAAAACCCTAAAGAACGCTCCCAACTTTCGGCGCAACGATACGACGATGAAGGCAGAGTATTTCAACCCGCCTATACATCTGAACTTGTACTTGTTGATTACTGCGAATCAAAATAGCTATTTGAATGCACTGATATTCCTTTCGAGGATTGCGTCATTTTTCCAAGAAAAAACGGTGTTTACACACTTGAACACGCTGCCGGTAAGCAATGTCCCTGAAACTGAGATGATGCCCAGTTTCAAGATTTTGATGGAATTGTATTCGCCCAGTTTTGAAGAGTTGAACCACGTCTGGGGTACCTTGGGAGGTAAGCAGTTGCCGGGATTGATGTACCTGGCTCGAGTGGTAGAGGTTTCTCAAAGGAAGCCGCCTACAACAGGTGGCTTGGTTGAGGAGATAATGCTCAACGTTCACGGTCAAAATGCCATAGCTCCATGATGCAAGGCGACCTCATACATCTACGGTACCCGGTGTTGTTCACTGTAAACATCATCCACCATTATTTCTTGGACAAATGGGTGGAAATCAACAGTGTGAACGAGTACAAGGCTTTTGATGAATTGAATGATAAGGATAGAGCCTCCGTATTGGGGAACTACAATGTGGAAAGCTTTTTTGAAATTAAGCCCACGAATTCAACAAAACTGATACTGGATGGAAACGGGCTGCTTTTCAAGCCTCATGCTTTGGGCTTTTCGGTAATCGGAAGATCGCCCGGTGGCGCATCGGCACAGGTGGCTGCCTTGGACGGCTCAGTTCGGCTTCAGTTTTGGGTGCGGATTATTGACCCGCTTTTTTTGAAATACAGCTCTGGGTTTGCGCCTATCCATGCCGTGGAGATAGAAAAAGCGACTGTTTTGGGCGAGCAGGACAAGCTGTTCAAAAAGGTCTTTTTTTTTACCAACGAGATTGGTGAGGCAACTGGACATGAATTCCCCCAGTTGGCAAACCCTGCTCCACCTATCAATGGCGCAACGAGCTTGGAACTTGAACCCATTGTTTGGAAGGACAACGCATTGCAGCAGGCGAAAAAAGTGCTGACCAGTGCCAATATCAATAACGATGATACTTGGAAGAAAATTTACGATACCAGGTACGTCACTTCGGAGGACTTGAGGCGGATTGAACTATCTAATGAATTGCCGAACGACCTCTTCGCCCTGATTGAAATTCAGGAGGGCGATGCGG
>JADLHE010000411.1 GCA_020848965.1 Saprospiraceae bacterium | reverse complement strand
CAATCTATCTTTTGAGGTTTTTCCAAATCCTACAAATAATATCATCCAGTTAAACAGTCAAGCAAAAGGGGATTTCAACTATGAAATCCATGACCAACAAGGCAGGCTAATCCTTTCCGGCCAAATGCCTTCCAATGGAATAAGCTTGACACCGCTTTCACATGGTACGTACATATTGACCATCCTCGATGAAAAAACAGGGCAACATCGTTCTGAACAGGTTATCAAGCTTTAGTGGCTAAATCTTGTCCCAACGTTTACTAGACCTTAGTGGTTAAGTAAACGTTGGGCTATTGTCAACGCCAAAAAATATAAGATATTTGGGTTAACCTGTTGCCACAAGCCCTCCCAATTCCAGCAACATTTAAGCCCTTACGGAAAAGCCAAGGTTCGAGCAAGTGTTCCCAAAGGGATAAATGAGCGAAGCGGCCCTTACGATTGTCGCTGCAATACTGCTTACCAACAAGAAAAAAACCTACCTTTACCGCAAACCAAAGCGTTAAAACAACCAACAAATGTTCGGCAATATCTTATTCATCCTCACCCTCATCAGCTATGGCTTCTTGGCCAATCTTTCCCTAAAACCAACGCCCGGTGGCGATTACAGCGTAGGTTATGCCTTTGTTTGGATGTTCTATGCAGGGGGATTCCTCCTTTTCTCCGGCCTATTGGCATGGAACATGAACCTGAACCACTGCTTTGATTGGTTGCCCGCTCCTTTCGCCAGTCACCGGGGGCTGACCGTCTTCATAGGCTGGGGGATTTTGCTGCTCGCCTTGTTCTGGAGCATGGAATATCACACCAAATGGAACGAAGGCGAATTCCCGTTTTTCATGCGCTGGTTGGCCTTGAGCAAGGTTCATTTTTGGCTGCCCATAATGGTATTTATTCCGGCATTATACCTCATTAATGCAGAATGTCCCGCTGGTTTTCTGCCCAATTTGGTAAAATACTCTTGGTTGTTAGGGTTTGCAGCGAGTTTTATCATGGGCTTGGGCATCCTGTTCGCCTTTGGGAAATTCAAAGTACAGCAACGCTTTGGCCATTACCAAGCCGCCAAATCGTCCAGCAACACGGGTGATTGGGGATTTGATACCGCCATGGATGCCATCAACAATTATAGCGACACAAGCATACTAAACCTTTTAACCTATACCCATCGGGAAAAAGACGAACGCCTGCGCAAGGCCGCCGCTGCTAAAATCAAGACCTACCCAGACTGGGAGGCCCAACTGATTCAAATCCTCGAAAAGGGCGAACTCCCTGACCGCTACTGGGTCTATGCCTATATGGATGGCAATGAAATCGTGCATTCCGATAGTTTTGTCCAGCCCGTTGCACGTAGTCTGGAGCGGTTGATTCCCGAAATAAAAGCCTCCCTGAAAGACCCCAACAGCCTCTACCTCGGCTATGCAAATATCGAGGCCATTTGTAGGGTGCTGGATACCCATTTCCCAAACAATGCCTCCGATTTTCGGGCCAGTATGGAGCAACTGCAACAGGTTTTTGCGGCAAATCCGCCTGCACGAAGTAATAAACCGAACCAAGAGTGGTTTGATGAAACGATGGCGGCCTCCCGGTTGGCTTTGGGGAAGTGGTTGAGAGAGCATGTGGAGTGAGGGGAAATGGGGGTTGGGGCTGAAAATTTAGTCAGTGGGGCTTGGATTGTTGGGGGGTGTGGTTATTTTTGGGGTTGGGTGGATGGTTGATGGAGCTGGCGTTGAAAATAAAATAGGGATTGACGCATTGTGTGTTTTGGAAAGTCGGCATTTTTGAGACATACAATATGTGAATCCTAAGTTAGGCAAAATGAAAATAAAATGAGATTTTTCTGGCAAAAAATAAAAAAATCGGAACCAAGCAATGAACTTAATGAAATCTTGAATGCGATTCGAGCCAAGGTTGAAGAAAGGAAGTTGTTGTTGGATGAAATGCGATTGGCATATAATCCCGATAAAGACAAAAGAGAAAGTAGGGAATGGTATTTCATGCACGCCAACTATGAATCAACAAAATTCAGCCTTGATTACCTCCGTGAATATCAAGAAAAATATAAAATCCAGTTGCCTGAATTGATAATTAGAATACTAAATGAAATAGGGAGTGGAAAATTGTTGAATCGCTCTTTTACCGACAGTAAAGGTGGGCTGAATTCTCCTTTATATTGTTTTGAAATTGATTTTTTGAAAAAATGCTTAGACAGCGGTGTCAGTCCAAAATTGATTGAAGACAAAATGTTTGATTTGTATGACTTGGAAAATAATAGTTTTAATAACGAAGAAATACAAGCCATTTATGAGTCTGTAAATTCAAATAGAGACGAAAATATTGTAATTCTTTTCGCAAATGGTGATGATAGTTATTTAATTCTAAACAGAGATAAAAAGGAAAAATTAGCGATTTTTAATATTACTGGAATATGCAATCAGAGCATAATCATTGATGGATTTGAATATGATTTTCCATACTATCAATACGTAGGAGAAAATAGCATAGGAGCCAGCTTCATTCAACAATTAAATACAGAATACTGGAGGAAACCGATTTTTGAAGCAATAAAAGAAATGAATAAAAATTAGGTGTACAACAACGGGGTGCTGACCATGCCGCCAAACGGCCAGCTCGCAAACCCGACGAACGACTGCTTGGTAGCAAGTCAACCGTTCTACGAAATTTGAAAAATGGAAAACAACAATCAAAAATCAAAAGATTACAATTCTTTCTGGACAATAGAAAGAGAAAACTCGTTTGAAGTTAGTGGTGTAGATAGCGATCATCAATCAGGTTACATCATTCATTACAACAACGATGGTTCTGAAATTTTGTTGGTTTGGGATTTTGCGGACGAAGTTGAAAGAATTCATTGTGAAAAAGGGATTAGGGCTGCTGAATACTGTTTTGATTTACAAATTGAACACCACCACCTTGACTTGGAGAATTATCTCCAAAAAGAAAGTGAAAAATTAAAAAAAATTATAGAAATTTCAGATTCTATGAAGTGGAATGATTTAATTTCAACAGTTGGCTTCGTTTTTAGAGAGCCAAGAGAAAAAATAGAAATGCAAAGATTAGCATGGGCTTTTGGAAGAAAAGAATGGTTCTTAAAAGATAAAACTATGGATGAGAATGAGACTTTTATGAGATACTATGCAATTCAGAAGGAAATTGCTAAAAAAGTGGTAAGGACGGATGATTTACCAAGCGTAATTAACTTTATTGCAGGTGTTGACGTTGCTTACGACGACAATGCTAAGGAAATGGTTGGCGCAATCGTCATATTGAATAGTCAAACATTAGAGGTGGTGGAAAAATCTTTTCATAAAATGGAAATTACGTTCCCCTATGTCCCAGGGCTTTTCTCGTTTCGGGAAATTCCACCAATAGTAGAAGCATTCAATAAATTAAAGCATAAACCTGATTTAATTATTTGTGACGGACACGGAATTGCTCATCCTAAAGAAGCCGGAATGGCCTCTCACTTAGGTGTCGAATTGGATATTCCAACAATCGGATGTGCAAAAAAAAGATTAATTGGTTTTTACCAAAAGGAAGAATTAAAATCAATTCGTGGAAGTGATGTAGATTTGATTTGGAATAGTAAAATAGTAGGAAAAGTGTTGCGGACACAAGATAACGTGAATCCTGTTTTTGTTTCCATTGGTCATAAGATTAGTTTAGAAAAGTCAGTCGAATGGGTTTTGAGGGTAACGACAAAATATAGGTTGCCAGAAACAACTAGAGAAGTTGACCAGTTGGTGAATTCGGTTTTAAAAAATAGAATAGAAATAGACCCATTTGATGATTTGAAATAAACGAAAATGAGGCAGAACAACGGCTTGCTCTCCATACCACCAAACAGACAGACCGTAAACCAAACACATGGCAGCAAGGTTGTAAGCCAACCCTTAGCCAAAAAAAATCATCACCAACTAAAACAAACTATCCATGCCCATCCAATCACAAATCATCACCTACATCGCCAGCCAGCCAGAATCCAAGCAAAGCGAGCTGCAAGCCTTGCATCGCCTCATCCTGCAAGTAAAGCCAGACTGTAAACTATGGTACAGCGATGGCAAGAACGCCGAAGGAAAGGTTGTTTCCAACCCCAATATCGGCTATGGTGCTTACACCATTCATTATGCGGACGGCAGCACCAAGGAGTTCTTTCAAATCGGCTTGAGTGCCAATACCACAGGCATTTCGGTCTATATCATGGGCATCAAGGACAAGACCTATTTGGCCGAAACCTTTGGGAAAGACCTCGGCAAGGCCAGCGTGACCGGGTATTGCATCAAGTTCAAATCGCTGAAAGGCATCAATATGGAGGTGTTGGAAGCGGCCATACGGTTTGGGTTTGAAGCGCAGAATTGAGGTTAAAAGAACCGCCAAGCGATACGATTGCTCAAAGCAATCGTATCGCTGCCAACCCTTTTAACCCATTGCTATACTTCGCCTCGGCTGTTTTTGTCGGACAGCTTTCCGAAAGTTGCGAACTTTCGGAAAGCGGTCCGACAAAAACAGTCGAGTGGTTATTTAAATCATCTATACTGACACCAATGCAAAACACTTCTTCCCCCACCCCCTTTTCCCAAACCTTTTTCCACGGCACCAAAGCCGACCTGCACCTTGGTGACCTCATCGAAACAGGCCTTAACTCCAACTACGGTCAGCAGAACAAAGCCAAGTACATCTACCTGACTGCCACCTTGGATGCCGCTATTTGGGGAGCGGAACTGGCCTTGGGCGATGGCCGGGAAAGGATTTATTTGGTAGAGCCAACCGGCCCCATCGAGGACGACCCGAACCTGACGGACAAGAAATTCCCCGGCAACCCGACCATGTCGTACCGTTCGAAGCATCCGTTCCGGGTGGTTGGGGAATTGGCCATTTGGCAAGGCCATGCACCGGAACAGGTGAAGGCGATGAAGGAGGGATTGGCGAGGCTGAGGGAGCAGGGGATTGAGGCGATTGAGGATTAATAGCTTTCACGTGGGCAACGGTTATTCCATGAATCTCCATTAATTGGAATCATTTAATTGCCTTATTTTTGTAGCTAAAACCTAGACCATGCAGTTCGTAGATATAAAGAATGATATTGCTTTTCGGAAGATTTTTGGCAATGAGAACAAGAAAATCATCCTCATCTCCTTCCTCAATGCTGTGATGAAGTTGAAGGGAAGGGATGCCATTGAGGACGTGGAAATCTTAAATCCTTACCAGTTGCCCATCATCAAGAACCTAAAAGCATCCATCATTGATGTAAAGGCAAGGGACAAAAAAGGCAAGACCTATATCATCGAAATGCAGGTTGCCGAGCCTGACGGCTTGGACAAACGGTTGCTTTACTATGCCAGCAAGGACTATTCGCAGCAAATAGAAAGTGGAGAATACTACACTGAACTCAAGCCCGTGATTTTCATTGGGATTTTTGATTTCAAGTTTACACAAAGCAATAAATACCTGTCGCATCATGCAGTCTGCGATGTTGAAGACGGGGAGCGGGTCATAAAAGACATGGATTTCTATTTCATTGAACTGCCAAAATTCATGAAAACATTGGAGGAATTGGTTGAAGTTACTGACAAGTGGATTTTCTTCATTAAAGAAGCTGAAAACTTAGAGGTCGTTCCGGCAAATGTGGACGACGAAGGCTTGAAAGCAGCGTATCAGGATGCCAACAAACATTCTTGGACAAAGGAAGAATTGGAAGCCTACGATTATGCTGCCATGCGGGAGCAGGATGAAAGGGGGAAATTGGTTCATGCAAAAAAGGAGGGCAAGACAGATGTAGCAAAAGAAATGAAAAAAGACGGAGAACCTATCCATAAAATAATGAAGTACACAGGTCTGACGGAAGATGAAATCAATGAAATATAAATAGCTTTACGATTTTAGCTCCTGAGACACAAGTCTTTGATTTTAAACGACTTAGGTTTAATCGAAATCTAAACTAGAATCAGCGACCTACTCAAACAACAAACCCCGTCAGCTTGTGACCGACGGGGTTTGTCATTCAAAAGAAAACCGTTTCCATCAACCTCCCTCCTTCTTCTTTTTCTTGAGCGGGTTCAGGTCTTCCAATTTCTTCTTGGCATCTTCGCCGAGCTTATCCTTGGCCTTTTTGGCAGCATCTTCGGCAGCTTTGCGGAGTTTTTCGTCCTCAATGCGTTTTTTCAGTTCGGCCTCAGCTTTTTTCTTGGCGGCATCGGTGGCTTTGTCCAGTTCTTTTTTGGCTGCTTCTTCCAGTTTCTTCTTCTCGGCTTCGGCACGTGCTTCCGCTTCGGCCTTGGCCTTGTCCAGTTCTTTTTGCGCTTCTTCCTTCACCTTGCTCACCACGGCATCTTTCACGTCGGCGGCAGTGCCTTCGGTGCCCAGCACTTTGAAGCTGGTCTTGGGACTGTCCATGGTGCCGCCCAGGTTGATTTGAACCTTGTAGGAATCGCCCGTCTGGATGTTCAGGCCGAGCTTGGAAGCTTCGCCAGCGAGGAAGTCAACACCTGAATTGGCGGCAGCACCAACGGCGTTCTTCCCGATTTTCGAGCGGGGAATGGTCGCCACTATTTTGTAATCCATATCGCCAACGAGCTTGTGCGAGCCGCTGAAATCCATCTTGATGCCGTCAATCGTCTGCGAGAACGGGTCAATCAGCACAGCGCCGTCCTGCACCTTGAACCAGTTCTTCGAGTTCTTTAGGTCGAGCTTTTTAAAGGCATCAACGTTCAGTTTGTTGCCGATTTCTTGCAGGGGCTTGGCGAGCGTGATTTTGCCGTTCAGCGTCTCCAAAAGGCCCTTGGCGGTGATGGTTCCAATGTCCGGCATCAGGTCTTTCTTCAAGTCGCTGCTCATGGTCAGGTCGGTGTTGAAACTGCCTTGCAGGTATTTGCCGATGGGGGCCAAAAGCTGGAACGTGTTGAACTTTGCGAAAGCTTGCTGGAAGTCAATGTTCTTAAGCTTCATCAAGAAGTCAAACTTTGGCTTTTCGTGGTTCTGGGTGTTGTAGCCGCCAGCAATATTCATCGAGCCACCGAGGGAGTTGGCGGTCAGGTTGTCGAAGCGCACCTCCTCGTTTTTCACGGAGAGTACGCCCTTCATGTTCTTCAGTTCCATGTCGTCGTAGATGACCGTGGCGATGTCCGCCGACACTTTCATGTCTATATTGTCGGGCACCAGAATCGGCTCGGCAGCCTCGGCGGGCGGCGTGGCCGTTTGCGCAGCACCCTCCTCGGTCATGAACTGGTTGAGGTTCATGTAGCTGGAACGGATGGCGAGGTTGCCACCGAGGGTTTCGTTCTCGAACAGGTAGTTCCAGATATTGGTCATCGTGCCGCTGGCGTTGAAGTCGCTCTGCCCCAGCTTCCCGCTCAATTGGCTGACCTTCAAGGCATTGGGGGTGAAATTGCCTTTGGCCACCAGGTTTTCAATTTTGTAAACATCATAATCCACCTT
>JADLHE010000410.1 GCA_020848965.1 Saprospiraceae bacterium | reverse complement strand
GGCACGGGAGCTGCACATTTACAAGAAAAAGGACGGCAAATGGGAGCTTTCCAAAAAAGCGATGGGCCCGGTGATGAGCAGCGAGAGCGGCGGCGTCATGGGCGACCCTTTCCAAGAGGTGAAAATCGAGAACGGTGCCATCGTGCTTACGCAATCGGGCGGCAGCCGCGACAAATGGACCCATACGCACCGCTTTCGGGCACAGGACAATGATTGGAAACTGATTGGCGCTACCTATATGACGGGCACGCCCTGCGAGCAGTGGGAAACCTTCGACTACAACCTTTCCACCGGAGCTATCAACTACGAACTGGAGAAGGAGGACTGCTCCAAGAGCCAGGATAACCCGAAGGTGACCAAGTCCACTAAAACCTTCACCAATAAGCTGAAAGCCTTGCCCAGCATGGACGGCTTTACCGCTGGCGGCAATTCCGTGGAGCTAAAGGGAACGGTGGAGACGTTTTATTTCTAGGGGAATAATCGGGGGGCCGTCTTTTATTTCAAGCGTTCCAAGACGCCCTTCCGTTTCACGATGTTTTTGTAGTCCCATTGTATCAGCCGGGCCTTTTCCAGCCAGCGCTGCAAGTCCACGGCATTGATTTGGTCGGCGGCGGTGTAACGCATTTCGGCGGCCTTGAAACTGCCCTCCTTCTGCAAAGCTTCCTCCTCGAACGATTGTCCGCTCCAGAACAGCAGTCGGACGCCCAGCTTCATTTTTTGGTAGCCCACCACGGGATTCCCCTCCAAAAACCAAACGGGGTGGCGGTGCCAGATTTTGTATTCCGCCTCCGGCAAATGGCGGCAAATCTCCGCAGCCAAGGCATTGCAAATGGCTTGGTCTTCGGTGGTTTGTGCGTCGTTGTAGGCTTGTATGGCTTCGGACATAATGCTTTTTAAAAGTAAAGGTATTTTAAAATCCTTTTAGTTTTGTGCAAAATAAGGCGGCAAGCGATGCGATTGCTTCGAGGAATCGCATCGCTTGAAGATAAGATGGCAGCGATACGATTGCTTGAAGCAATCGTATCGCTTGAAACAACCACCACAAATCTTTCTGATGATGAAAACACGTGTTTTATGCTTTTTGATAGCAGCTTTAATCCTGCCATTTTCCTGCAAAAAGAACAAATGCGATGGCATTTACCAAGCCATCAACAAACTGGTGCTGGAGGGAGTCCCCTATCAGGATGGCGATGTGGTGGGGTTTGTCACCAGTGAGCAGGATACGTTTTATGCCACCGTGGAGCGAATTTTCATCAATGAAAAACCCGGCTCCAATCTTCATTGCGAAGAATACCTGGAGGTCAATTTTAAGGAAGCAGGCAAAACACTCAATTTTATGCAGTTCCTGCAAAGAGGCGCTTCTGAATTGGATTCCATTGTGCAACTGATGATTTCACCATTGCGGAACAATATGTCCAATACCGTCCAGATTGTATTTAGCAAAGATGGCAAAACCATGACTGGTTTAATTGCACATGGCACTACTGAATTTCACAGCAATATTGAAATTAATGGCGTGGCATATACTGATGTTTTGGAAATGAATTGGGACCCAAGTTTTATCACCACACAAGATGAAATCATCCGCTTTTTGTACAACAAGCAGTACGGTGTTTTGCATTACGAAACCAAAATCGGGCTGAAAGTGGATAGGCTGAATTAGCTTTGTCGTAACTGCTTAGGAGGGTATGGGAGGGGGCCCCTCCCATATTTTGGGTTATTTTTTGGGGAAAAATTTTCAATTTCACCCCAAAAACACCCCAAAGTAGTTACAAAAAAGCACAACACATGGGACATCAACGCATCGCATCATCCATGATTTCACCAGCAAGCAGCTGCACTGGAATCAAACTCATGCGAAACCTAGCCATGTTTTGGGCAATTTTGTGCCTCTGGTCTTGCAAGCCATCGCAAACTCACAACACCTTATATCCTGTCAAAAAAGTTCAATTCTTAAGTATTGGAGTAGAATACGATGTAGAAAAGAATGATACCAACTTTTTTATTAGTGCCAAAGCCGAAGTTGACAGCATGGGACACGCCAGATTATACCGTTACAAACATTGGTGCAATTACCTGCTTTCCACAGCAGAGATTGAAGCTATAAAATACTTGTCTAACAGCTACAAGACTACCAAATCTCCGATAGTATTCCCAAGCAAGAAATTGGACAATATTGGATGCTTTAAGGATATAATGCCTCCATATTGGCTTGGGATTGAGTTGGAAGATGGAACAAGTTTGGAATTCTATATTTTACTGGACAGCGATACCCCCCCAACCATTCGTAGGATATTTAATTTGTTTTCAGATGTGAAATGCACACCTAAAGGCGAAATGGGGTTTTTATTTGAAGCGCCACCATTGAAAACCATCATTAATAAAATGCCAAAAGGTGCATTTCCTCCAATTTTAGCCCCTATCCACTTCAAAAAACCTCAAATAAAGACAAAGCAATGGAGTGAATAAACTAATTGCCTTTATAGCATATATGGAAACGTCGGCGAGGTTGTGAACTTCGCCGACGTTTTTGCATTTCATCACACCGTCGGAGGCTCCGGCGTCGCCGTCACCAGCAGCCCCTCGAACTCCGCCGTGATGCCGCCCATGTTCTTCACCATGATGAAATTAGCGCCCGATGACCAGCCCGATTCGGCAGCCGTGCCCGTGAGGCTCTCGTTGGGGCGCACGGTGGTCTTGGTGGCGCCGTCCGTGTCCGTGCCATTGGCGGCGAAGAAGAACTGCAAATCCACGCTGCCCGATAGGTTGGTGAAGGTGCAGGTGGTGTTCGTGCCCACGGTCAATTTCTCCGGCAGGGCTACCCTATAGCTCATGCCCGCCTCCACCGTGCCGCCGAACTGGATACCGGGGTTTTGTTGCGAAGCTTGGGTATGCGTGGAAATTGTGAGTGGGATTTGCTTTTTAAAGGCTATTGCATTGGTTTAAAAATTGGTATTTTTGAGCACCTATCCTGAAATCATTTATGACAGAACGAGAACTCCTACTTGAAAAAATCAGGGCACTAAACCAGTACCTTTCCATGCTGACAAACGATAAGTGGAGTGATAAAGAAATTGGACTGCCAAAAGGTGTTTCCAGAATGGAGGAGGTGGACAGGGTACTCGACTTGATTTTGGAATACCGCAGAAAACTAAAAAATGCCTAAATTGCATCTCAAAATCTCAGCAAATGAAAAAGCAGACAGATAAGCCCGCAGCACTCCGCAACTCCGTCGAAGGGTTTTTCTCTACAGTAGATGACCTCCTAGAAAAAGGCAAGCTTACCCCCGCCGACCAAGACTGGTTGGAGAAGGAACTGGCAGAGATGGAGCAAAAGCTCAGGGCGTATAAGCAAGGAAAGGTCGAGAAAGCAGAGCTGACTTGAGTAACAGGTTTTCATTTCTACCTATTTCCGTTAACTTTGCCTTACATCAAACCACCACCATCATGGATATACGGTCAGAAAAAATCTGGCTCATCGAGCAAATCACCAAAGTAACGGACGAGCGGCTGCTAAGGGCGCTGAAAAGCATGTTGGAGTTTGGCACGCAACAGCCACAAGCGACTGCCAAAACTGATTTTTGGGATGAACTTTCCGAGGCACAAAAACGTCGCATCGAATTGTCCATACAACAATTGGACGAAGGCGAGGGAATCCCGCACGAGGCGGTCATGGCGGAGTTTAGGACAAAATTGCGGAAGGCGAAATGAGTCTGCCAGTTGATAAACGTTAACCTTTCGAACTGCTTGCACACCTCCCCAAATCCCCCTATCTTTCCGCCGTCCAAAAATCCCCAATCAGTCCATTTTTTGAAACAAAAACAGCCATCATCAACGGCCAAACAATTATTATCCAGCGGGCAAGCATTCACTAATCTCATCAGCGGCAGACAGGTGATTTTCGCCCAAGCTGAAGTTATCTTTCAACTCAATCTAAAAAACTTTCAACATGGTACGTTTCATTATGATGTTTTCTCTTATGCTGGCAACCCAATCGCTTAGTGCCAAGTTCGTCCCGGGCATAATATACACCCTAGGTGGCGATACCTTGGAAGGCACAATATACATCAATAGAAAACCGTGCAAGCTCTCTTACAAAACCAAATATAAGTTGAGTTTTGCTGTTGAATTCATGGATGCAAAAGGAGTTAAGTACAAGTATGCTCCAAAAGACCTCAAGGGCTTTGCGATATTATGCAAAGGGGAAGTTGCGCACAGGTTCGTGAGCATAAGGCTGGCTGAAAGTGTGTCTAGCTCGAAGTTGGGCTATGCAGGGATGTTTGGAGGTGAAGATGTGGTGGATGTCGTGTTTGCCGAGGTAATGAATGGAAGTGGGTTTGTAAGTCAATATCAGTTCACAGTTTACGCAGTTAATTTCATTGGTGGCAAGCCAAGCGGCAATTTTTATGATATAAAATTGCTAAAAAAACCCACAGATGAATATCCTATCATCCTTGAAAGCCGAACAAAGAATGCCAGAGCGCAATTGCTGACGTATTTGGGCGACTGCCCTAAAGTGAAGGCAGTTTTGGAAGTTCCTGATTTCAATATTAAGAAGGGTTTGATGTTCCTCATCAATGACTACAACCTTTGGTACGATAAAAATCAATCGAAGTAACTGGGTTTGCATACATCCGGCATTTCCCCTAACTTTCCGCCGTCCAAATCACCAATCAGCCCAATATTTGAAAGTTAAACTAGCCTAACCAATGGTATCAGAAGCCTTAACCATACAGCCCGCCGCCGTTGCCGCCAAAACGGCCCTCATCAACGGCCAAGCCTACGCCATCATTCCGGGGGAGACCATCCTCTCCTTCGTTCGCCGCTACAAGGGCAAGGACTACGTGCCCACGCTCTGCGATGCACCCAATTTGGAGCCGTTTGGTTCTTGCAGGGTTTGCTCGGTGGAAGTAGGGATGAGGACTGAGGGAACAGGGATGAACGGGACGAGCAACGGTTCATCCCCCATTCCTCATCCCTCATCCCTCCGAACAGTCGCTTCGTGTCACACCCCAATTCAGGAAGGCATGGTGGTTTTCACCGAAAGCGAAGCCATCCAGAAGCTGCGCAAAAACATCATCGAACTTGTGCTCACCGACCACCCGCTCGACTGCCTGACCTGCGAGGTGAACGGCAATTGCGAATTGCAGGACGTGGCCGCCCGTGTCGGCATCCGCAAAGTGCGCTACCCAGAGGGGAAAAACCACCTCGACCGGGAGGCCGACCACAGCCACCCGTACATGACCTCCGACCTCTCGAAGTGCATCATGTGCTACCGCTGTGTGCGGGCCTGCGACGAGGTGCAGGGCCAGCTCGTGCTCAGCGTGGCGGGCCGGGGCTTCGACAACAAAATCATCAAGGGGCTCGACCAGGACTTTTTCTCCAGCGACTGCGTCTCCTGCGGCGCTTGTTCGCAGGCTTGTCCGACGAATGCTATCCACGATATTTATCAATCAAAAGCGGTGGTGGGGCAGGACAAGGTGCGCACCGTCTGCACCTACTGCGGCGTGGGCTGCAACCTCGACGTGAGCGTGAAAAGTGGGCAAATCCTCAGCATCCAAGCGCCCTACGACGCCGAGGTGAACGCTGGCCACACTTGCCTGAAAGGCCGCTATGCCTTCAAATTCTACAACCACCCAGAGCGACTGAAATACCCGATGATTCGGCGGAACGGCGAACTGGAAAGGGCGACTTGGGACGAGGTTTACGACTACCTCGCCGCCCGTTTGACCGAAATAAAAAACACCTACGGCGGCGACGCCGTGGCGGGCATCAGCAGCAGCCGCTGCACCAACGAGGAGAATTATTTGATGCAAAAAATGATTCGGGCCTGCTTCGGCACGAACAATATTGACGGCTGCGCAAGGGTCTGCCACTCCCCGACGGCTTTGGGGATGCAGCGCACTTTCGGCACGGGTGCTGCCACCAACAGCATTTCCGACCTGAAACTGACGGAATGCATCCTCGTCATCGGGGCGAACCCAATGGCCGGCCATCCGGTCACCGGGGCCAAACTGAAGCAGAAGGTGATGAAGGGCACGCCGCTCATCGTCATTGACCCAAGGCGCACACCGCTGGCGAAACTCGCCACGCACCACCTCCAGCTACGCCCCGGCACCAACGTCGCCGTGCTGAACATGATGCTCTATTACATCATCACGGAGGACCTCATGGACAAGGACTTCGTGGCCAGCCGCACGGAGGGTTTCGAGGAGTTCAAGGAGGGCATTTTGAAGCTCAACATAGATGAACTGGAAGCAGTGAGCGGTGTACCACGGGAGCAGGTTCGTGCTGCCGCAATTACCTACGCCAGCGCAAAACTGGCGATGGAATTCCACGGACTCGGCGTCACCGAGCATTACCAAGGCACCTACGCCATCATGCTCATCGCCGACCTCGCCATGATAACCGGGAACGTGGGCAAGCCCGGCTGCGGCGTGAACCCACTGCGGGGCCAAAACAATGTGCAGGGCATGGCCGATATGGGCACGCAGCCGTATCAAGGCGCTGGCTATCTGGACGTGACCGACCCGCAGGTGCATGCTACTTACGAGAAATTTTATGGGGCAAAAATGAGCGACAAGGTCGGCCTCACCATCCCCGAAATGTTCGACGCTGCCATCGGAGGCAAGCTGAAGGCCCTCTGGGTAATGGGGGAGGACATCGCACAGAGCGACCCGAACACCCACCACGTGAAGAAGGCTTTGAACAGTCTCGACCTGCTGGTGGTGCAGGAGATTTTTTCGACGGAAACCACCAAGTTCGCCCATGTGGTGTTGCCAGGGGCTTCATTTTTGGAAAAAGAAGGCACCTTCACCAATGGTGAGCGCCGCATCCAGCGGGTGCAGCGAGTGGTGGAACCCATCGGCGAGAGCAAGCCCGACGGTCAGATTTTCGTGGAGATGATGAACCGCCTCGGCTATCCGCAAGCGCCCTACACAGCCAAGGGGATGCTGGAAGAAATCAGCCAAATCGTGCCCTTCTTCGCAGGGGTTCGCTGGGACGAACTGGGCAAGCAGGGCAAGCAATGGCCCGTGAAACCCGACGGCACGGACACGCCGCTGCTGCACGTCGGCGAGTTCAAGCGGGGCAAGGGCAAGTTCGTTTTCAAGGACTTTGTGGAGACCCACGAAATCCTTGACCACCACGCCGACTACCCGTTCATCCTCACGACCAATCGAGTTTTGGAGCAATACAATGCTGGCACGATGACCCGCCGCACCCCCAACGTGCAGATCGTTACCGAAGACTTGCTTTGGATTAACCCCGCCGACGCCAAGGCCAAGGGCATTGCCGAAGGCGACCTCGTGCGCATCGAAAGCCCAAGGGGCGAGTGCAAAGTGCGGGCCTTGGTCACGGAAGACGTGAAGCCGGGCATCCTCAGCACGACCTTCCACTTCCCGGAGTTGGAGGTGAACAACGTGACGAGCGGGGTGATGGACGAGATTGCGAAATGCCCGGAGTATAAGGTGGTGAGTGTGCGGGTGAGTAGGGGGTGAGGCGGACTGACACTACATGATGTTTTTGAAAAACATGCGCTATGAGAGAACTTGAATTTGATGTTCGGGGCTTTTTGACACCTTACGAACGAATAGAATTGACAATTGAAGAATTTGAAGCGATTTTTGTCAAAGCATTTGACAATTCATCCACACGTTTCAATATTTTTCAAAACTATCTTCGATTTGTAAATGATTTCAGAGAAGAGGTTACGCCAAGGTTTACACAATGGTTGAACGGCAGTTTTGTCAGCAAGAAAGAGAACCCCGGTGACCTAGATTTGGTTACTTTGTTGGATGCCGAAACTGCTCTCCTAAAAGATGCAATAATTGAAAGCAAATTCAGGAATGAGGGGGCATTTCAGTATTACAACTTGGATGCATACGAGTTGGTGGTGTATCCTGAATGGCATAAAGACTTTATTTTTACGAAGTCTGACCAGTTGTATTGGCACCATTGGTTTAGCATGAGCAAATTCAATCGGGCCAAAAAGCGGTTTCCAAAAGGTTTTGTAGAAATCAATTTCATTTAAAAGTGAAAAAAATGGAAAACACAGTTGCATTAAATGAACCTATATTAAGGATTTCTGACATCCTCGAACAGCTACAGGATGTCAACCGCATGATTGCCTTGCATAGGAATCGAGAGGATAAAATCATGCTAAAGCAATACGAATACCGTCGTTCAAAATTTTTGGCCGAACTGCGGGAGTTGCTATACAGCTTTGAAGTAACGGCAGCCGATTTAGCAGCTTGACATGGAGAGGCCAGAAGAAATGGATAGCGATATCGCAAGGGTCGTTGACCTTTTGGAACAAATCAGGGAAGTCAACAAAATGATAGCGCTTCACGGTGGCAAAGATGGCAGCCTTTCCCAAAAACGGCAGTACGAAGACATAAGGGACAGGTTTTTAGCTGAGTTAAAAGACGTGCTTGCAGGTTTTGAGGTGAATGTTTCTTTTAGGAAGAAAGCAGCATGAGCGACTAGATTGCCCATTGCCCGGAGTATAAGGTGGTGAGTGTGAGGATAAATCAGGTACGATTTTGTCACTAAACCCAGCTGCATGGGTTATGCAATAAAAACCTAAACAATGAAAAATACGCTTTTCGCCAGCCTCGGGGTGGTTTTGCTTTGTTCCTTTTGTTTTGTGCTTGGCAAGAAAATATCGCCGCCAAGTATCTGTTTCGAGGGGCTGCATGAAGGCAAGCATATCATAGCGGGGATGGACTTTCCGCTGCATATTATCGCATCACAAACAGGCCCTGTGCTGAGGGAGCAAGTTTCAGCCAAAGGGGACTACTACGAGAATTATGCCTTGGACGATACAACTTTGTTGTTGGCTAATGTAACGATTGAGGGCGATAGTGGTGATTTTCGGATTCATGTAGATAAGGAATGTAAAGTTGAAGTTCAAGTAAAAACCAATACAGGGATTGCAAAAAAGTCATTTTACGCAGTGTCTTCGCCTGTTATACCATCATTTGGAAGATTCCATGGTCAATGCCAATCTTCTGTGACTAATTTTTTGGACCAAAAAAAAGGGGTGGTTGCTTATATGCACGGTTACGGCCTTAATGGTATGTGCGAAGTGGACGGGTATTCAATTGTCCGCATCACCACCGATGACCAAGTGGAGCGAGTCACCAACAAAGGCGCTAAAATCAACGATGCCAACATAAGTCTGATAGAAGCAGCCACACCCGGTGACATCTATTGGTTCCGAAACATCCGCTACCGCTGCCCCGGTGCAAGTGGGCCGCAGTTAGGGAATGATATTTCCATTGAAATCGAATAAAACAAAGT
>JADLHE010000409.1 GCA_020848965.1 Saprospiraceae bacterium | reverse complement strand
GAATCCCGGTAGCACATCGGCGGCAATGCCCCAACGAACGAGGTCGAAGAAGCGGTGCAGTTCAAAGCCCAGTTCCACTTGACGCTCATGGCGGACGGCTTGTCGCATTTCTGTCTGGTCGGTGGTGGTGATGGTAGGCAGCGCAGTGGTAGGGTCATCTGCCTGTGCACGGGCACGGGCACGAACCTGCTCCAACGGGGCTTGCGCATCGGCGGTGCGACCGAGTTCGTTCAGTGCTTCGGCTTCCCAAAGCAGTACCTCGGCGTACCGGATGGCGGTATAGTTGATGTCGCCGTCACTGGCTTGGGTAACAGCGGAAGTATCCTGCAAAAACTTGCGGGGGCTGTACTTTGTGGAGGAAAACGAGTTCTTGTAAATCGCTCCGAAATACGCCTCATCCTTACTGGCAACGGTGAACTTGCGGCGGGGGTCGCCCAGCTCAAATTCGTTCACGTACTCCTCCGTCACCTCAGCGAAGCCATAGCCTTGCAGCTTTTTAGACAACCACCATTGGTTGAGGAAATTGCCGACACCGAGTTCGAGGTTGGCGTGTTGGATTTCCCAGACGCTCTCGGAGTTGTTCTGCGTCTCTTTCCTGAAATTGTCCTGATAATCGGACATGAGGCCATAGACGCCAAGCGCCTTCAACTTGCCCACATATTCCACCACTTTCGTCCAGTTTTTTTCATATAAAAATGCCTTGGCGGCAAGGGCGTAAGCAGCACCACTGGTCGCCCTGCCCGATTCCGAAGGTGGGTAGCTCATCGGTAACAATTGCGCCGCCTGCTCGCAGTCGTTTTCGATTTGGGCAAAAATCTGCGCCTTCGGGGTGCGTGGCACTTTCAACTGGTCGGGAGGTGACACGGTGGTGAACAAGGGCACATCGCCAAAGACTTGCACCAGCAAGAAGTAGTAGTAAGAACGCAGGAAGAGTGCTTCGCCCATGATTTGGTTTCGGCGCTGCTCGTCCATTTCCACCTTCGGCAGGTTGTCCAGCACGAGGTTGCATTGGGTAATGCCATCGAATTGCAGTTTCCAAAAGCTGTTGAACTCCTCGGTGCGGGGTGTGTAAGTGAAGGCATCCATTTCCACCAGACCGGGACGGGAGCCATCGCCGCCCGTGATGGCCGCATCGGCAGTGATTTCGGCGAAGCCCCAATAAAAATTGCCGTTCTTATTATTGAACAATAAGGAATGATATGCTGCATTCATCGCCTGTACAGCATCCTCTTCCGATTGGAAAAACGAGCCTGCATCAAGGGTTGAAATCGGCTCCTTGTCAAGGATACCCTGACAGGAAACGAGGAATAATGCGCTGAGGATGAGGAAGTTGACGAGGTATTTCATGCTGTGATGACTTTATATTTTAATTGCATTTTGGGATTTATTTGATTTAAGATATAGGATATTAGATTTTGCTGCATGTTGCGAAGCGAAGTCTAAAATTGCCATATCCAATCTTAAATCTGAATTAATCAATCTAATACCTTAAATCAAATTAAGACTGTCAAAACCCGACCTGCACCCCCATAATCCAGGTCCGTGGCGCTGGCACTGTTCCCCAGTCAATGCCCACGCTGAGGTCGGAAGACAAGCCCAAGCCACGGGTATCGTTGCTGTTCGCCTGAATTTCGGGGTCGAGTCCGGGGTACTTTGTCCAGGTATAGGCGTTTTGGGCGGTCACATAAAGGCGCAGGTTGGAGATGCCATCCCAGCGCACCAAATCTTTGAAATTATAGCCCAGCGTGAGGTTGCGGATGCGCAAATAAGAACCATCTTCGAGGAAGCGGGTAGAGGCTCGGCGGTTGCCGTTGCGGTCGTCCACGCTTACGATGGGGATGTCGGTGTCCCTGTTTTCGGGTGTCCAACGGTTGAGCAGGTCTTGGTAAGCGTTGAAACCCCGAAGCTGCGTTTCATAGGCAAAATTGCCATAGAGGAAATACACGTCGTTGCCCTGCACGCCTTGCAGCAGCGTCGAAAAATCGAGGTTGCCCCAAGTAAAGCCCGCCGAAATGCCATAGGTAAAATCGGGGAAAGGGTCGCCGACATGTGCCCTGTCTTTGTCATCAATCTTGCCGTCGTCGTTCAGGTCGGCAAACTTCACGTCGCCGGGGCGAGTGTACTGCGTTTGGAATGGGCTGGCGTCAATTTCGGCTTGCGTCTGGAAAATCCCCACCATTTCATACAGATAAAAAGCACCAACTGGGTAACCCGGCTCGGTACGGGTAAGCGCCCCGTCCGACAAGCCAAAACCGCCGAGAATGGGTTCGCTATCGGCAATGGACACCACCTCGTTGTGGATGGTGGTGATATTGCCACCGATATTGTATTTGAATTTTCCGACCTTGTTACGGAACAAGACAGCCAATTCCAAGCCCTTGTTTTCCACCGAAGCCGCATTGACAAAGGGCGGACGGGCCGAACCACCCGCTTGCGGCACAGGTACCCGCACGAGGATGTCGTCGGTGCGCTTGCGGAACAAATCGGCAGTGATGGTGAGGCGGTCTTTCAGAAAACTGGCGTCCATGCCGAGGTTGGTCTGCGTGCTAGTCTCCCATTTCAAGTTGGAGTTCCCTGTTTCTAGAATGCTGGCGCCGGTGGCTATTTGGTCGCCAAAAACATAGACGTAATCGCCCGTGCTCACGAGTGAACTGTATGGGTAAATGCCGATTTCCTGGTTGCCCAATTGCCCCCAACTGCCCCGAATTTTCAGGCTGGAAATGAATTTGATATTTTCAAAAAAGCGCTCGTTCGATAGGTTCCAAGCTGCCGAAACGGATGGGAAAGTGCCCCAACGATTGTTCTTGCCAAAGCGGCTGGAACCATCACGGCGCAAGGCGGCACCCACCACATAGCGGCTTTTGTACGAATAATTCAACTGCCCGAACCACGACAGCAGCGCCCATTCCTTGGCGATACCCGAAGCCCCAAGATTGTCAAGTTCGAT
>JADLHE010000408.1 GCA_020848965.1 Saprospiraceae bacterium | reverse complement strand
TGATGAAGGTTGGGTATTCCATCATGCCGCTCCGCAATCCATGGAACGGCGGGTCGGACATGGTGAGCGAGGCAAAAGGGTAGGGGCCTACGTGCTCGGTCATGTATTCCAACGATTGTTTGATGGCCTGGATGAAACGAGGGGCGTGCATAGCGTGCTCTGGCGGCGCCAGCAATCGGATTTTTACGTGCTGCCATTCGTCCTCAAAGACCTGAAAGCCGGGATACGCCACCCAAGCAAAATCAATCACGTCTTCCACTACAAAGCGGCGACGGGTGAGGTCATTGGGCAGTTTTTCTTCGCTCATCAAGCAGCCCGAAGCGCCCATCACGAGCTTGCTCGGTGCGGTGATGGTCACATCGTAATTGCCAAAATCACCGTAAAACTCCGTGGTTCGGAAGAATTGGTGGCAATTCCAGGCCCAATCCCCGTTCTTTTCCTGCTGCCAGACCCCCAATTGTGGAAACCAATGCACCCAAAGCGCATAATCATCCTTGCTGTAGCCCGCCCTTGCAATCAAATTGGGTAGTTTGGCGGTGAAGTTTAAATCGAAAATGGCCGTTTCGCCGGGGGCAATTGGCTTTTGCAGCGGTACGAGCAAAACGCTTTGGTCGCCGGGGTTGCCATCGTCCGGTTGGATATAACGCATTGATTTGGTGAGGTTTGCGCCATTTTGCTCCGCAATGTCGTCTATTCGAATCCAACCCCAGCTGTCCTCGCCCCTGTCGCCGATGTTTTGGTCAAAAATATTGCCTCCGCTCCCCTTTAGGAAAGTGCTTTCCATGTTCTTGAACGAATTCAGGTACATATAGAACCGCAGTTCGGTGACTGGCACGGGGGAGTTGTTCTTGAAAATAACCTGACCTTTGGAACTGACTGATTTTTGGTCGAGGTCGTACTGGAGGTCCATCACATAGCTGGCCGACCGGCTACTTTTAGGCTGGCTGAAATGCGGGTCGCATTGGCCGGAGGCAAGCCAATGGCTCAAGAATAATAGGCTGAAAATCAGTGATTTTTTCATCGGAACAAAGAAAGGGGAAAGCAGGGAATTAGCTAAAAGTTTAAATGGGGAAAATCTGACCCGAACCGAGGCCGAGTGGTGTTTTGGTGAAAGTTATCGCTTTGCAAGGAAATGGATAAAGGCCGCATTAGTTGCCTTTTTTGCTTCCGCAATTGTCTTTTTTAGGTAAAAATCTGCCACTTGCCGTACCATTCGCCCTAAACTGGGTTATTGGGAGGTTCATTCTTCAAAATCAAACAACATGAAAAAATTGCTCGTTTTTGCTTTTTTCTCTTTTTGCTTCGCAAATTGAGGCCACGATTTGGGCTACCAAACGGCCATCAAAGGCAAATGGCAGGCCACACATTGGGCAACTGCCAGTGGTGAGCGTCCGGTCGAAAATGTTAACTTCGACTTTCATGGGGAAACCTACAATGCCAAGTTGGGCCTCAAGGACGAAACTGGCAGTTTCCGCCTCGATGGCGACAAACTCTATACCACTGCCCAAGGCCAACAAGAAATCATGGTAAAAATCAAACGATTGACACCGGATTCCTTGGTTTTTGAAATGAACCGGGGCGGCGTACAAGAGATTTTGACACTGAACCGATAGAAACTTTATAGCATGCGAATCATCTTCATGGGCACCCCCGACTTTGCAGTGCCCTCTTTGAGAATCTTGTTGGACAATGGCTACGAGGTGGTGGCCGTCGTGACAGCCACGGACAAGCTAGGTGGCCGGGGCGGCAAACAACTGCTGGAGTCGGCAGTGAAGAAATTTGCCGTGGAGCGGGGCGTCCCTGTCCTGCAGCCAGAGAAGCTTCGTGCGCCCGAATTTCTGGAAACATTGCGCAGCTACAAGGCTGATTTACAAATAGTTGTAGCGTTTAGGATGCTGCCAGAGCTGGTGTGGTCAATGCCACGGCTCGGCACTTTTAACCTGCATGGCTCCTTGTTGCCCAAATACCGGGGCGCCGCTCCCATCAATTGGGCCATCATCAACGGGGAACATGAAACGGGGGCTACCACCTTCTTCCTTCAGCATGAAATTGATACGGGCGACCTCCTTTTCCAGTCCACCATGCCCATTGGCGACGACGACAATGTGGGCGAGGTACACGACCGGATGATGCTCCTCGGTGCCGAACTCGTGCTGAAAACGGTACGGGCCATCGAAAAAGGGGATTACCAACCCATGCGGCAAGATGATTCAAAGGCTTGCCACGCCCCCAAGATTTTCCATGAAACTTGTGAAATTGATTTTGGAAAAACAGCTGCCGAAGTCCACAATTTTGTACGTGGCTTAAGCCCATTTCCCGGTGCTTGGACGGTAGTTGCCCAGCCGCTCACACTTGTTGATGGAACTCCTTGGCAATCAGCAAATTGGGAACTGGTGCAGGGCATCGAACTAAAGGTTTTCAAAACGCAAAAAGAAGATGCGGCCCATCATTTACCGCTCGGCCAGTTTGTAACGGATGGCAAAAAGACCTTGAAAGTGGCAGTTGCCGATGGTTTTGTGCAGCTCTTGGAGCTTCAACTGCAAGGGCGAAAACGCATGAATGCAGTTGATTTTTTGAATGGCTTAAAGTCTTAGCACCTGCGCTAAAACAAAACAGGGCTGCCTTTTGGGCAACCCTGTTCAATTTGATGTTGAAGTTGTTTGTTAAAGGATAATTATTTGCAAGTTTTAGGCACCTCAATGGCTTTGTTTTCCTTCGCAACGAAGGAAAGGTCAACACAACCCTCCACTTGGCGGCCATTTTTGTAGAGCACCAAGCCACGTAGGTGGCGGATTTTGTTGTCGGAAGGGTAGGAGCGCACCGCTTTGTCAAGCAATTCCAAGCCGTCGTTTAGCTTAGATTTGACTTCCGCAATTTTTGCACCATCCTGCGCTTTGTAAACCATCTCTTTGTAGCCCGTTGGAACATCGGGGCAAGTACCAAGAGGCGGTGCGATCGGAATGGTCAACATGTACTGCGTCTCAGCGCTGAGGTTGGCGTATTTTGTGTTCCATTCGCCGTTTGTTTCAGTTAGGAAGCCCTCGATGGATTCCCGGTATGCCTTGCCAAGGTTGTTGTAGTCGAGCATATCGGTGACTTCAACGGCTCCCTCCGCATTTACTTTGAATTTTACATCAAAGACGCCGAACTGACAAGGTTTTACATCTTCCCCTTTTGGGTACTTCAAGTAGTTGTTCAAGAACTCCTCATAACCACTGCGCTCGGCATAGAAGATGGGCTTGGCGTCCACAAAAGCTAGTTTTTCCTTGGCTTTTTGGTTTGGCTTTAGCTTGAAATGGACAGTAGTGTTCAATAGCACATTCACTTTTTGGCCATCTTCTTCGCCAGGAATCCAGCCAATATTGACTTCGTTCATTTTGTCAAACAGGCGCTTTACCTCTTCGCCGCAGCCAAGGCCGAGGTCGTTCTTGAGGCGGACGTCCCGCACCTTGCCATCTTTTCCAACCACGAAATCAACGTGGATATCGCCCTCCAAGCCTACCATTTGCGCATCGGCTGGGTAGTTGAGGTTTTGGTTGAAATACTGTTCGAGGTATTCGAGTGCACAGGCTTTGATTTGATGGTCTTTCAAGCCGGGTTGTTGGCATGAAGCAAAGGCCGGAACCTCGTCCACCAATTCAAAAATATCGTCGCCGTAGCCCAATGAGGGGAATGCCTTCGCCCTGCCTTGCCAGCTAAACCTGACGTTTACGATAGTCGGAGTTTTCAATGGCTGGCCGTTCAGCGAGGCTGGCTCCCAAGCAATGCCCTGTTTTGCCATTTCGATGAAAACAGCCTGAGCTGCCAAATCGTATTCCCTGATGCCGCCATCCAGCACCCTTGGGTACATGATGCGACCATCGGCATCCACGGTCAATTCCACCCGTACGATACGTGGCTTGAAATCCTGTTCTTTGGCAAGCTCAGGGTATTTCAGGTTTTTTTCGATGAAATCGTCGAGTCTGGATTGTGCGCAAATATTTTGCTCAGAAACGGAGCCCAAGCCGCTGCACCCTGGGAAGCGTGCTTCCTTGTCAACTTGGATAATGGTTTTAAGCGATTCTGGCCGCTTGGCAGTTACTATCGCCGATGCAACGCCATCTTGTGCAGAGATTTGTTGGAAAGAAAGGAACCCGCAGAAAATGAGCGCAGCCTTGAGTGTTGTTTTTGTGTTCGTCATAGATTTCCTTGTTTAATAATTAAGAATTGTTGTCGTGGTCAGGGAGTATTATGGTGCTTTAAAAACCAAATTTGCAAAATAAAAAACGGGGTCAGCATTCGAATGGAATTCGATGTTACTGTATGATAAATCTTGTTAGCCTGGGAAATCTAAATTGTCGGGACGAGGAATTGCCAACAGCTAGGAAGGCAATGAAATGGAAAATAATGGCGACAAAGTTAGTGGCATAACATTCAGCTTGTCAAGATGCCTCATGGATTAAAATGAAAAATAAATTTCTGGGTTAGTTGATGGATGTAGAATGAATAGAAAGTGAAATCGCCGTTCAGTACCTTTATTTGAGTAAGTTGTATGCCAAAGAGTGGATATTTGAAAAACAGCGCTAAAGAAGAACGCAAGTAGTGATGAAAACGAAAAAAGCCCTTGCAACTGATTGAGTTACAAGGGCTTCCGTTTGTTGTGAAAGAGGGAATCGAACCCCCGACACAAGGATTTTCAGTCC